>JBEANW010000095.1:0-12773 GCA_041165225.1 Cyanobacteriota bacterium
CTTAATTTTAATAGAATTTGCTCTACCAGGTAAAAAACAGCTATTAAAATTAAGTCATGAGCTGGAAGTAATTGTAATTGATGTAACAGAAACTCCGATTGAACGTCCTAAAAAAAACCGAAAAAATACTACAGTGGGAAAAAGAAGCAGCATACCTTAAAATCTCAAATAATTGTTGCTCAACAGACTAAGCAAATTATCTGTACAGCTCATGGCAAGGGGAAAGAACACGATTTCAAGCTTTTTAAGAGAAGCAAAACTAATTTATTAGAATCAACATCTTGTTTGGGAGATAAAGGATATCAGGGAATTCAAAAAATCCATAAATTGAGTACAACACCCCATAAAAAATCGAAAAAAAGCAAGTTATCCAAGGAGCAAAAACAAGAAAATCGCCAATTAGCTTCAATTAGAATTGTCATTGAACATATCAACCGCAAGCTAAAAATTTTTAGAATTATATCAGAGCGATATCGCAATCGAAAAAGAAGATTTAGTCTGCGTTTTAATTTGATTGCTGCAATTTATAATTACGAACTTTCTTTAATAGCCAAATAGTTGGCGATCGCTACTTTTGCAAGAGGTCTAGTATATTTGGCTTGTGTAAAGAGAAAAGAGTCATAAGATAAAGAGAAGTATATCTTAAAATCTAAGTCTTAACGAATATAATTATTTTAACTAATGCTGACATATTCAGAAGAACCTCTCAAAGCCAAGCCAATCTCTGCTGAAGAACTAAAAAAGCAAGAGCGGATGCGTGATGTTAACTTGCTGTTGCAGCAGATTGTTGAACGAGAAGAAGTGGCTTTAAAGCTAATCATCGATAGCCTCATTGATGTGGGTTCCATCAACTATGCCAATAATAGGTTGCACAACCCTCCCCTCAATAAAATCTTGAAGATCCTGGTCGGTTATGTAAAGCCTGTTGCTCGCATGGCAGCTTTATTTTGGCTGAAGCGCAATCTACCAAACTTACTCACCGCTTGGCTAGAATCTAAGGTATCATTTGACTCTGTACCTGTCAACGACAACCAAACTTCAACAGGAGATTTAGAGGCAGTTCTGGCAAGTGAAGTTCAAGTTCCAGATGAACTAGTAAACGCCAACACTCTACTGAACATAGATTCCCCACCGTCCCCGTAGCTAAATAAGTGGACAAAGTTCAGGAATGACAACATAATTAGTCGAAGTTTATCATATAAACATCTATGACTTCCTGTGTAATTAGTCTCCAGTAATCAATGAAACCAAATTGCTTCTTCTCACGTCTTGATCAATCAAACTTCAAGAATGGGTACTATAGAGTTCTAATGGGGTTAACTGAGGATATTTTAAGGTTAGCATCACTCTGTCTGAGACAGTTTGAAAGAGCCGTAAATTCCGACGGTGGTTCATGTGATGATCAGCTAGACTGGTGCGCGCAACCCTTGTACCATCAAGGGACATTCAGAGCCTTCTCTGGAGGTAATAGTGTAGAACCCTGGCTAACCAATCAGTTACCTAATCTGTGTGAGGAGCAATAATTGTGAGATTTCACTGGCTACTATCTGGTTTTATAGGTGTTTTTCTGTTGTGTCCTGTCGCTAGGGCTGGAAAAATTGTCTCGTGGGAGTTTGAACCACAGGATAATAATTTGGTTTTTGAAACCGATGAAGGGGTTCAGCCTACAGCTCAATTACTGAGTAATCCTACTCGACTGGTTATTGATTTACCAGGCACAGTTTTGGGTCAAGAAACCGTGAAGCAAAGCTATCAAGGCCCAGTTAATGAATTGCGAATTGGACAACCAGAGTCCGATACTTCCCGCATTGTGGTGGAATTAGCGCCTGGTTATGTTCTTGATGCTGATCAAATTAAGTTTGATGATGTTTCCCCGACACATTGGGAAGTGGAAATCCCCGATCCCGAAGTAACCCGTGTCGCTGCTAATAATCCCGATCCCGAAGTATTGGAGTTACCAGAAGTAGATCTCCCTACAAAACTCCCAGGACTAGAAGATTCTACAGTCAATACTGCTGATGCTCCCACGGTCACTAGTTCTCCTCATATTAAAGCCACTAGTAATGGCTTTTTTATCGACATTGACGGCAATCGCAAAATCAAAATTGATTCAGAACGAGATGGCGATCGCATTGATTTTTCCCTAGAAGGTATTACTCTCCCCCAGGATTTGGTTTCTCAGTCGGTAGCGGTCAATCAATATGGTGTATCTACCATTGATTTTGAACAGACGGGAGATGAACAGGCGGTTATGAGTATGAAGGTGACAGAAGAAAGCCCTGACTGGTTGGCCACCTTTAGTCGCATCCAAGGCTTGCTCTTAGTTCCCAGGGGAGAATTACCTAATTCGACTGGGGGAATTCCTGATGCTCCCTTGAAAACAGCAGCACCTGAAGCCGTAGATAGTAATGAGCAACCTATTTTGATTGAAGAGATCGAGCTAGTGGATGATAGTACTCAGTTGATAATTCATGGTGATCAAGACCTATCAGCGGTGGCATCTCGCAAAAGTAATGGGATCTATCAAATCACCATTGACCAAGCAGAACTAGCAGCAGATTTTAAAGGGCCAGTACTAGAGGCAGGTAGTCCGATCTCTGAATTAAAGGTACGTCAAGAAGCTAATCAAGTGGTCCTAGAAATTACCACCCGCTTGCGATATCGTTTAGGCAAGCTCAGTACTGATGACCAGCAGGTAGCTTTGCCGATTGAAGTGGGGGTTGCCCCACTGCCAGAAAGTGATGCACCTTTATTGCCTCCAGGTTTTGCCAAAGTTCCCAAAGAAAGTTCTACGGAGTCAAGTCTGCCACCTCTGGAGGAAAATCGCCCTAGAGTAGTTATTGATCCTGGTCATGGTGGGGATGATCCAGGAGCGATCGGCATCGATGGCATCAAGGAGAAGGATATTATCCTGTCTATTGCCCTCGACGTGGAAGAAATTCTCAAAAAACAGGATATTGATGTCGTGATGACTAGGGACAGCGATGTTTTTATTAGCCTTGAGGGTCGCACCGACCTGGCTAACGATGTTAACGCTGATCTGTTTGTTAGTATTCACGCCAACTCCATCAACCTTAGTCGTCCTGATGTTAGCGGTTTAGAGACTTACTACTATCAAAGTGGTCGTCGCTTGGCAGAAGTCATTCACTGGAGTATTTTGAATGGAGTCGAAATTGATGACCGCAGCATTAGAAGAGCTAGATTTTATGTCCTCAGACATTCGACGATGCCTGCGGTGTTGGTGGAGGTAGGCTTTGTCACAGGGGAGGTTGACGCTGCCAATCTTCGAGATTCCAACCATCGTCGTCGCATGGCAGAAGCGATCGCAAGGGGAATTGTAGAGTATATTAGACAGAATAATCTTTAAGTTAAGTATTTATACTCCGATAGTTAATCTTACCGAAGACAAAACTAAGCATTTAATTTAATATGAAAAATTTACATCAGCGGATCGGCTTATTTGATAGCGGGGTAGGGGGTTTGACGGTATTAAGAGAAATGTATCGTCAAATGCCTACGGAGTCCCTGCTCTATGTTGCGGATTCCGCTCGTTTACCCTACGGAACGCGATCGCCGAAGGAAATTTTGCTCTTTGCACGAGAAATTCTCGATTGGATGTGTGGTCAGGATCTTAAAATGATTATTATGGCCTGCAACACCAGTTCTGCCTTAGCACTGGAAGTGGTCAGAAAGGAATACGATATTCCCATTCTCGGTGTAATTCTTTCGGGGGCAAAAGCTGCCGTGAGGCAAGGAGAACGTATTGGTGTGATGGCTACTGCTGCCACCGCTAAAAGTCGTGCTTATCGTCAGGCAATTCACGAGATCAAACCTCAAGCCCAAGTGTGGGAAGTTCCCTGTCCTCAATTTGTCAGCTTGATTGAGCAAAATCAACTCTATACAGAGCAAACCAGACTAGTCGCTCAAGAATATTTAGCGCCCTTGCTAGAGCAAGATATCGATACCTTGGTTTATGGCTGCACTCACTATCGACACCTAGAGCCGATCATTCGCACCCTCTTACCAGCTTCTGTTCAGGTAGTTGACCCCGCCGAACATATTGTCGTTGCAGCAGATAAAGAACTATCTCTGCTGGGATTAAGGAATCATCAGTTTTCTCTGCCAACTCGTTTTTGTGTCACAGGATCTCCCCAACAGTTTGCTAATCTATCTCAGCAATGGTTAGGTTACTATCCTCTGGTGCAAAAAATTGAAGTCAAACATCTCGTTTCAGAAGCAATGGCGCTAAATCCTCTAGAGTAGTCTGACTCCATTTCAGTGTTTACAGCCGTTTTCAGTTAAACAGACTACGTTTTGAATTAACTTAGTTCGTCCTAAAGGATACCGCTTCGCATATAGCTATAAGCCATAAGCTATAAGCTTTTTTAAATTAAGCTTGTGTGTTCTACTTAACTGAAAAGCGCAGTAAGGTTTAAGGGATTTCTATCCTTTGTTTGGAATCTACCCCAGTGGGTGTTATTCTGGTGGCGTTGTGCCTTTGAGCTTCTGCTATCTTCAGTAGACCATAAACAATTGAGAGATAGACGGTAGCACAAAATAAGATGACAACAGGTAAGTTGCACAAGTTCATCGCTAATGTAGGCTTTTAAATCAGCTTTTTCTGATTAAGTATTTGGTTAGGTAACTAGGAAAAATTGAGATCAGAAATGTTTCTCCCACCACAGACGACACTGCCTACCTCTTATCGCCTAATAAGCTTAGACAGTAAACAGCTACATCTCATTGCAAAATTTGATTGAGAGCTATGGAGACCTTTACTTCGAGATGCCTTGGTCTTACTTGGACATCAAAAAATGTCTGTATCTAGACTAAACCTACTCTGATTATTGATCGATATAATATCAGCAAGATAATGCTGATCGCCCTAGGGAGGGGTTAGTCCTGGGATACTTAATGTCTCTGCCATATTATTGGCGCGATCGCACTTTCAGGAGATAACCTTACTTTGGTAATACTCTCACTATTGAGAATAGCATAAATCTTTCAGATTAAATAGTTACATAGTCTTGATTTAAGACGTTAATTAAGACTTTAATTCACATCAGACGTAAAATATCTACATCAACACCCCTCTCCATCAAAACAGCACTAATGGTACAAGCACCGATTTACACAACTACTAAAGAACTAGCTATCTTGGCGGTAGGTTTAATTCGCCAGGCGGGTTGCGAATATGGCGATATTCGGATTGGTCACTATCGTAACCAAAACTTAGCTGCCAGCGATCGCTCTTTAAATCGTCTGAGCGACAACGTTAGTTCGGGTTTTGGAATCCGAGTTCTCCTAGATGGTGCGTGGGGCTTTGTGGCTTCCCATCAGATTACTCCTGAAGAAATTAAGCGGATTGTTAACTTAGCGGTGGAAACGGCTAAAGGTAGTCGTCTAACCCAACAAGAACCTGTAAAACTAGTTCCTGTGGCAGCACATCAGGATAAATATATTACACCCATCGAAATTAATCCTTTTGACGTGCCGATTCAAGAGAAAGCTGAGTTACTACTGCAAATTAACGAGCAGTTTTTAAGCTATGGCGACCAGGGCATCAAAAAAGCTTATTCCTTCCTCAGTTTTGCCCAAGAAGATCAGATCTTTGCCTCTACCGTGGGTTCAGTAATCGAACAAACCCTCTATCGTAGTTATCCTGGCATGGGCTGTACGGCGATCGCCAATGGCGATGCTCAAAGTAGAAATTATGAGCGCCCACCCCTCAATATTGGCTATGAACATATCGATAGCGTCGATCTCTTGGGAAATATTGAACGAGTGGCTCAGGAAGCAATAGAAAAAGTCCACGCTCCCGAATTGACAGAGGATGGCAAAACAACTTTAATTCTTAAGCCAAGTAATCTATTTCTGACTATCCACGAATCTGTGGGACATCCCACCGAACTTGATCGGGTATACGGTTACGAAGCTAACTTTGCTGGCACCAGCTTTGCCACCACAGACAAGCTGCACAAATTACAATATGCTGCCCCCTGGGTTAATTTTGTCGCTGATCGTACTCAACCCCAAGGACGTAGTACCGTAGCCTATGATGACGAGGGAGTGCCTGCCCAGCGCTGGTATGTAGTCAAAGATGGCATCCTCAACGATTATCTAACTGACCGCGAAACCGCCTTTCGTATAGGTAGAGGCAGCAGTAATGGTAGTGCCTTTGCCGATAGTTGGTCGAGTACGCCGATGGTGCGTATTCCCAATTTAGGTTTAGAACCAGGCAAACCAGAAGACATTCATACTGCCACTTTTGAAACCATGATTGCCGACACTGAAGATGGTATTCTCATTGATGGTATTGGTAGCTATTCCATCGATCAACAGCGACGTAACTTTCAGTTTGGTGGGGATGCCTTTTGGCAGGTGAAAAACGGCAAGATTATGGGCATGCTGAAAAATGTGACTTACCACAGCATGACTACTGACTTCTGGAACAGTATTGATGCCCTTGGAGGTGAATCCGAACTAGTTCAGTGCGGGACGAATATGTGTGGAAAAGGGGAACCAATGCAGATTGCTCAAATGACCCATACCTGTGTTCCTGTTAGGGTGAGAGATATTCAGGTGGGTCGAGGCTCGTAAACAGAAACCTAAGTCGTGAGTCTTAGGAATCCCTCGCTAGAGAGCGAAAGATGTCAAAAAATAGTTTTCTGATAGCAAGAATATTTAATTTGTTAATAAAGCCCCCCACCGTTGGGAGACTTTCACGAGAGGCTTGCCATATTTCAAGCTCATAAGCAAAATCCTAGAGACTACATTGCCGCTGCGGCAGCCTTAACTCCAGACTTCGGTTCAAAATCGTGACCAAGCTCAGTTAGTGTAGCTTCTAGGGCAGAAATGACCGTTAAGATATCGCGATCGCTTACAAAACCTAAATGTCCTACACGGAAAATCTTGCCTTTAAGATGATCCTGTCCTCCAGCTAGGGCAATATCATATTTCTGACGCATCGTAGATCTGATGGCTTCCGCATCATCGCTCATGATGGCAGTAACCGCAGTACTAGCTGCATCATCAGGGGCAAGGAGACTTAACCCCATTGCCTTAGCAGCAGCGCGGGTTGCTTGGGTTAAACGCAGATGACGGGCAAAGATATTTTCTAAACCTTCTCGCTGCATCATTTCCAAAGCGGTTTGTAGTCCAAACATCAAGTTGATGGGAGGAGTAAAGGGGGTGCTATTTTTGCCGTTGGCTTTTTTGTATTTACCCAAATCCATATAGAAACGGGGAAATTTACTGGTTTCGTAGGCTTTCCAAGCTTTATCGCTCACAGAAATAAAGCCCAAACCAGGAGGAATCATGTAGCCTTTCTGGGAGCCAGATGCCACTACGTCTAAGCCCCAGTCATCGATGGGCAGATTATAGGCACCCAAACTGGTAACAGCATCGACAATAATCAAAGCTTCTCCGTGAGCTTTAACGTGCTTATTGATTGTTTCTAGATCATTGAGTACCCCTGCGGATGTTTCCGAGTGAGTAATGACTACTGCCTTAATCTCTTTATTAGTATCCGCTTCTAACTTTGTGCGGATGGCTTCTGGATCTAGAGCTTTGCCCCATTCCTCCGTGATCCGTTCGGTGTTTAAACCGAACACTTCACAAATTTGCGCCCAGCGATCGCCAAATTTACCATTAACACCTACCAAAACGCGATCGCCAGGACTCAAGAAGTTGATCATTCCCGCTTCCATTGCCCCCGTGCCTGATACGTTAAGGGAAAGTACTTCGTTTTTAGTCTGATGTAACCATTTTAAATTCTGATTAATCTCGGCAATAATCTGACTAAATTCACCGCCACGATGTCCGATGGGATGCTTGGCTAAAGAAACCAATACTTTCGCTGGGACTGGAGTGGGCCCAGGAATCATTAACATATGCTTGTCTTCCATGAAGTCTTCCTTATTATTCAGCTAACCAGGTGGTTATTGTATCTTATGACATGACCTGAGTAAAACTACCGTGGGCGAAGTAAATTGCCTGGGCTATCTTGAGTGAAAGTTTATTTTAGATAGTATTAGAAGGAATAATTATGCGTAAAATCACGCTAGCCCTAGCTATAGTAACTTCTGTGCTTACTTATAGTCAAAAATGTCTTGCTAATGATTTTCAAGAGTTAATTTCTGGAAAACAAGCTCCTCTAACCAGACAATTAAAAGATTTGGATGATTCTTGGCGACAAATCGCCATTAGTGGTCAGTATGAAATGGCAGACTTAATGAAGACTTGGACTAGTCTTTTTGGTGCGGATCTTTATAACAACATTTACTACACCCAAGGGGAAACCGTCAAAGTTAACCAGGAAACCTATGTAGTGGCTTATCGTCTAGCAAGTTCGGGAGAACCCGTAAATATTAACGCTCTGTTTGAAAATGTCATGGGTTCTATGGCTGGGTTCACAGGTGGCGATTGTGCAGCCATTACCTCCTCCGAAGCAATCAACCCCGAAACCAATATTTCCCTATCGCTTTTGAATTTAAAGACTATTGGTAGTTTAAATAATGTTCGTCCTTTTGATCTGGAGACGGATTTAGCCATGCTGGAAAAAGCTGAACGGCAGTCCCAGGAAGCCTGTGAACAAGCCAATTTAGCCGTAATTGAATCCCAAGCTGAATCCAATCTACAAAGCTTAGGTAGTGCTTTGCGGGGTTATGCAGAACAAAATGAAGATAAATTGCCAGATATGAGTAGTCTGGAGACAGTTAAACTGGCATTACAAGAATTTGTCTATGACGAATCTGTGTTCTATCATCCAGAAACCCTAGAGCCTTATCTCACGAATGCTTCTTTATCGGCTAAAAATCTAACAGAACTGGATAACGGGATGGAAATTGTCGCTTTTTATGAAGCCACTCCCGCAGCCGATGGTACTGTTGGTGTAGTTTATACTGATGGAGTTTATCAAAGAATTCTTCCAGAAGACTGGGAATCAGTTAAGAAGGCTTCTAAATTACCCTAATAAATTTTGACAGAGGTTCTGTTGTGGATCATGAAGCAAAAAGTTTTAAAGTAGGCGATCGCGTTAAAATCATAGCTCTACCTGCTTGTCTTAAAACCGCAGAACCGATGCCCATGTTGCGATCGCCTGATCTTCTAACCATCGGCGCAGCGGGTACTATCTTAGACCGTCGTCCAGGAGGTTATTATGGCATCCGCTTTAATCAAGGAGCTTTTTTATTAGAAGGTCAATACCTGGAATTAATAAAATAAATTAATCAAGATTAAACAATTCCCATCATGGAAGTATCCGAATTAAAACGCACTATCGAAGCGATCGCCTTACGCCTGAGCAAGACTCAGGAATATCTTTGACCTTCCTGCTATTACCGCTAAGGTTCAAGATTTGGAGCAAAGAGCTGCCCAGCCTGAATTCTGGGATGACCAGACTACCGCTCAAGAAGTTTTGCAGGAATTAAACGATTTAAAGTCTAGTTTGGAACAGTATCAACGGTGGCAGAGTATTTTAGAAGATACTAAGGCGATCGCGGAATTGCTGGAATTAGAATCCGATGAATCCCTGGCTACAGAAGCTCAAACTAGTTTAGAACAGTTAAACCAAGAACTAGCACTCTGGGATCTCCAGCAGCTTTTATCTGGTACTTATGACACCAAAGGCGCTGTCTTAACTATCAATGCTGGGGCAGGGGGAACCGATGCTCAAGATTGGGCAGAAATGCTGCTGCGAATGTATACCCGTTGGAGCGAGAAAGAAGGTTATAAGGTGCGTTTGGCGGAATCTTCGGTGGGGGATGAAGCAGGAATTAAATCCGCCACCTTAGAAATTGAAGGACGTTATGCCTATGGCTATTTAAAAGGGGAAAAAGGTACGCATCGCCTAGTTAGAATTTCTCCGTTTAACGCTAACGGTAAACGACAAACGAGCTTTGCGGGGGTGGAAGTGATGCCCAATTTAGGGGATGAAGCCCTGAAGTTAGAAATTCCCGATAAGGATTTAGAGATTAAAACGTCTCGTTCTGGGGGTGCGGGGGGGCAAAACGTTAACAAAGTGGAAACGGCGGTGCAGATCGTTCATCTACCGACTAAAATTGCTGTGCGCTGTACTGAAGAGCGATCGCAATTGCAGAATAAAGAACGTGCTTTAGCTCTCTTAAAAGCCAAACTAATGATTATCGCGGAAGAACAACGAGCGCAGGAAATTGCCGAAATTCGCGGCGATATGGTGGAAGCGGCTTGGGGCAATCAAATTCGAAACTATGTTTTTCATCCCTATCAAATGGTCAAGGATTTACGCACTGAGACTGAAACTACTGATGTTAACGACGTGATGGATGGCAATTTGAACTTTTTAATTGAAGCCTATCTTAGACAGGAAAATCAATTGGTTTAAAAAAATAAATAGCTCTACAGAACCACAGGGAACAGTTTTGGCTTCCTCAAATGAAACTCCGTGTTTTGAAAAGTTCTTTGCTGCTTTGCTGTCATCCCACTCAAATCCGATAAAATTACTTTACCATTCCAGCTTTTGATAAAGTCTGCATCTTCTCAGTTCACTGGAGGTAAGCTAGAAGGTAAAAAAGTGAAATTCTGCAAGGCGTTGCGATCGCCTAAATGAACTAGCAATTAATATTCAATAACCAGGGTTGATTAGTTAATGATGGAGAGCGATCGCTCTAGAATAAGGTAAGAATGCCAGCAGTTTCATCGTTATTTAAGGCCTCAATATCATCATAATGATTTCGCAAGATTGCTTCGATATTAGCTGTTTTGCAGTTGCCCCGTCTAATCCAAATAATTTTGGGCGGAAAGCCTTTCAGTGTGCAAATATCGCTGAAATCTGCATCTTTGGTAACAATTAAAAAATCTTCCCTGCGTGCATATTGCCAAACCTCTGTATCTGGAACTTGATCGAGATTTAAATTGTAAACGTGGCTAGAATCAGCATAAAGATCTTTCAGGCGATTTATCAAGGCGGGAGATAAGTTGTGATCAAAGAGCAGTTTCACGCTTTTATAACCATCAACATTTTTTCTCGATCAGCAGCATAACTCAAGCAAGCCCTAATATCCTCTTCGGTCAAGTAAGGAAAATCTTCAAGAATTTCTTGATGAGACATCCCTGCTGCAAGATATTCTAGAACGTCATAAACTGTAATTCTCATCCCTCGAATACAGGGTTTGCCACTCCGCTTACCTGCTTCTATGGTGATTATACCTTCGTAGGTCATTGCCTTTACCCCGTTAAATGATGCTAACTAAAATTTAATTCTAGTCTATGGAATTTCTCAAACCACCTTATTATGGGTTTATTAACTGGAAATTTTAAGTCTCAGGATAAACCAGTTGTTATTTTTCAGGTTGAGCGATCGCTTATATCGAATTCAGGTTACTCATTACTCTCTGCCGTCAACTTCAAATTAATAATCGACAGTCCCAGAATACCTAAGAATAAAACCAGACCAATGGTGCAAGCATAGCTAATATCTAAATCCTGAAATGCTCGTTCATAAAGATAATAAACTACGGTTTTGGAGCTATTACTAGGGCCTCCTTGAGTCATCACAAAGATTTCTTCAAAGACTTTAGTTGCCGAGATGGCAGAGATTACGCCGACTAGAAATAAATAGGGTCGCATCAAGGGTAGAGTAATATCTAGATGCTTTTGCCAGCTATCAGAACCATCGATCGCCGCCGCTTCATAAAGTTCAGGGGAAATTGACTGTAACCCAGCTAAATAAATCACCATATAGTACCCTAAGCCTTTCCAGATTGTCACCAGCATCACACTCCATAGGGCTAGATGAGGGTCTGTCAGCCAGGGTATACCTTCGGTTAAGCCTAATTGTTTGAGTAATTGATTTAATAAACCATTTTGAGTATAAAAAGCTTTCCAAGTGATGCCTGCCACCACCATCGAAATTACCACAGGTGTATAAAAAGCTGTCCGAAACCAGTTGATTCCCCGCAGCTTTTGATTGACCAAGATCGCTAATCCTAAAGGGGCAATGATTAAAATTGGTACTACTCCCAACAAATACAGCAGGGTATTCTTAATCGTTTGCCAGAAAACCTCATCTTGCCAAAGTCGCTGAAAATTTTCCAGCCCGATCCACTCTGGAGGCTGGGTAATATCGTATTCATAGCGGGTGAAACTGAGGGCAAAGGCTTGGATCGCGGGAAAGAATACAGTTAATCCTAATAAAGCGATCGCTGGAAATAGAAATAAATAAGGAGTTAGCTTTTGCCGATTCATATCGCCGATTCAACTCAATAGTAGATGGGTGATTAAAACAAAAATAATCCTAAACATCAAAAATGTCAGGTTTGCCAAGAGCGTTGTACTTTTGTCCATACCGTGGCAACAGACTGCTTGACATCATTTTGAAAGCTCCATCTTTGGAAAGCTCGTTCATACTCTTCTCCGCTAGATTGATAGGCTTTCCACCCGCTTAAAGCCACCCCTAATCCCCAAAAAAGCAGGATATACAGTGACCAAGAAAGGGTTCCTGCGAGAACGAAGTTGAAGGAAACCAAGAAAGTATTGACGATCGCATATTTAGTCAATTTTTGTTGGAATTTTTGACGGCGTACTAGATTAAAAGCATTCCGTTGACGGTCGCCCGCCTTTTGTTCTAACCAGCTTTTCTCGGCAGCTTGAATCGTGCTGTTACTAATGTCTAATTCAGCAGCAATTTCCCAAAGCTGTTGTCGGCTAAGTTCTTCGTCGGTAGGATGATTGGCGATCGCCAAATGCAAAATCGCTTGAATATCTTCTTGACTGTAGGAATCGGGATAGTTGGA
>JBEANW010000096.1:0-9057 GCA_041165225.1 Cyanobacteriota bacterium
GGCGACCTCGTAAGTACGCAGGAAAAGTTGACTTAGCTGATTAGAGTAATTTCGAGTTGGTTACTCAAATATCTGATCATCTAGCTCTTTATACGGCTGTAGTCTGGTCTATCAGCCTTAAACGTCCGATTCGTATTTGTTATCTCCTCAACAATTCTGGTTCTTCTTGTAGCTATGCTGTATTGTTCTGCACTAATCTGAATCTGAACCCTTGCACCATCTATCTTTACTACAAAGCTCGTTTTCAAATCGAATTTATCTTTCGTGACAGTAAGCAATTTACTGGATTAGCTGATTGTCAGGCTCGCGATCTAACTAAACTTGATTTTCATTTTAATAGCTCACTTACTGCTCTTAATCTAGCTAAATGGCATTCTGTTCGACAGCACAATTCTGATACAAATTTGGTTTTTTCAATGACAAGTTATAAACGGCGCGCACGACGCGAAGGACGCGACGTAAGGAGGACGCGAAGCTAATCCTTTAGGGCTAATCCTTTAGGGCTCAATTATCATCTGCTCGAACGATTTATTGACAAGTTAGATTTACAGCCTACTTTAATTAAATCCCATCCTAATTACTCAAACCTTTGTGATTACGGAGCTATTGCTGCTTAATTTTGTCCGAACCATTGTTGGCTAAAAGCTTTTAAAAGTAAAATAGTTTGTCTAGTTTGTGATTAGGCAAGCTACTTAAGGCGATCGCAAATAAATAATGTTCCTGAAGCGACACACAAAGGGATCGTGACTAAATTTAT
The DNA here is from genome assembly GCA_041165225.1 of Cyanobacteriota bacterium. GTDB lineage: Bacteria > Cyanobacteriota > Cyanobacteriia > Cyanobacteriales > Xenococcaceae > Waterburya. Next base: position 758 of record JBEANW010000096.1, read on the forward strand.
GAAAGGAACACTAATTAAAGCTAAACACACCAAGCCAAAGCTACCACTAGCAGGCAAAGTTTTAAATACAGTTTTGAGTTTTTGACGAAATTTTAAACGTCTTCTTTCTAAACAAGAATCGATAAAATCTAAACAAACAATAGTAGTAGCTCAAATTAGTGAGCCAATACTCGAAATAACTGTTCCTACTCCTGGGAAGAAATTAATTAACAGCAAAGGAATTCCGATTAAAGCAATCAAGACGAGCTTTTTTAACTCATATAGTAACGCTCTGCCTAAGTCACTTACGATATTTAATTCGATAAATTCTACTTTCCCTGTGCGATGTTTTTCTAATTGTTCTGATAGTTGACCATACCAAGGTGCGCCCAACAACACCCCAAATTGTGTTAGGAGAAATCCTGTCGCAATCAAAAGTACGACCACTAGGAACAGACGCAAAATCGCGATTAAACTTGTAGCACCATAACTCAAGAAACTCAACCATTGAGGCAAGCTAGCAATCAAGTTATTTAACCAGCTAGTGACATCCCCCTGAATGCTATCGACAATTTGCCAACCAAAGTAAAGTAGACCACTATAAAGAGCGATCGCCACTATGATATTCACCACAATCGGCATAGCGATGTATTTAATTAGTCTGGGGTTTTGGATAAAAGTAATTAAAGCGCGCGCAGGATAAGTCGCCCCATTAAGAGTCCCAAATCCCCCTAGAACTTTTGCTATATTGTTTGACATTTGTTTAACGTTTAGATTAGATGCGACAAACCCACTCCTTTATAGCTTATAGCTAGAGTCAAGCTCCTTTATTCTTGATAGTCGCTTTGAATCTCTACATCCAAAGTATCCTCATCAAAATAAACAGATAGAACATTAGGTCGGCAACAAACCTGACAATCTTCAGTATAGGATTGCTGCATCCCAGCGCTAATATCGACAAAGGTACTATTCGGTTCGCCACAAAAAGCGCAGCTATATTCGGCAGTTGTTTGCATAAGGGATCAGGAGAAAGACTTGTATTCTGTAACTATTTTGTAATGCTGCTTAATTATTTTAATTTTAATTTTATGACTTTAAATTGTAATATATCTGGGTACATTATAAGCTGTTAATCATTTAAACTGCGCGTCTAGAAATTCCCTAGACCTAAATGAAGATATTTAAAAATGACGATGCTAGAGACTAATGTTTTAGAAGAACTGATTGACTTGTGCTTTAAATATTCACGGGATAGTGAGATGTTTAATCTTCAACAACGTGGTGTATGGCTAATTCGGGGGATAGAATTACGAGAGGGGTTAGAGAAAATGCTTCAGGAAGAACAAGAGCTTTCCCCAGATGCTGATGTTTTAGTTGAAAAAGCTAACGAAAAAATTCACAAGATTAGTGAAAGACTAAAAAATAACCGAGAAAGTCTCCCAGAATTTGACGAGATCAGCCAACAAATAATCGATCTAGTGGCTATTGTAGATCTACTCGTGGACTTTAGATTACCAAAATCCACAAAATCAAAAGCAGTTTTGACAGAGGCGATCGCGCTAAGTTCGGTAGAACCACCTCAAGCTTTATTTACCATCGAACTAAGAGACTCCCAGGGATTAGCGATCGCCAATCTTTCCCTGTTGAATCCCAGTAAGATACAAGTCTTCCCTACAGATGCTTCTGGAGATGTCTCTGGAGATGTTCCTGAAGATGCCTCTAGCAAAATATCGAGTGATCCAGAAATAGCAGTAAAACCATCAAAGACGAAAGGTATTTCGCTTCATATCGGATTAAACCGAGTCGATCCAACTCATTATCAAGGTTGGGATGGAGAGCTTAATGGTTGTGAAAATGATGCGAAATCGATGGAAGCGATCGCTCGTCAACAAGGATTTAAATCCCAATTGATTTTGACACAAAAAGCGACCGCCAAATGTATTAAACAAGCATTGATGGATGCAGCCACCGAACTCGAACCGAGAGATATATTATTGCTGACTTACTCTGGGCATGGGGGGCAAATACCAGATCTTAATAATGACGAAGACGACAACCTTGATGAAACCTGGGTACTGTACGATCGAGAACTTATTGATGATGAACTTTATGCTTTATTCGGATCTTTTAAAAAGGGGGTGCGGATCTTTGTCCTGTCGGATAGTTGCCATAGCGGTACGGTAACCAAAAGTAGAGTCTATAAAAACCTGTTGGAGATAGAAAGCAGCAGTAAAAACCCCGAACTGCCCAAAATAAGATCTATGCCGTCAGAATTTCGGGATAAAACCCACACCATAAATCAAAGACTTTATCGAAAATTGCAAAAGGAAAATCCCCAGGTAGATCGTCAAGAAATAGCTGCTAGCGTCATTCTCATCTCTGGATGTCAAGACAACCAATTATCTATGGATGGTAATGTCAATGGATTTTTTACCCAAACACTTTTAGAAGTTTGGCAAAAAGGAAAATTCAAAGGAACTTATCGTCAGTTTCGCCGAGAAATTGGTAATCTAATGCCTCCTTACCAAAGCCCTCATTTTTATATGGTGGGTACTCCCAGTCCAGATTTTGAAAATCAAACTCCATTCACAATCAAGTTTGAAAATTAAATATTATGACAAATAAAGCTTTATTATGCGGAATTAATAATTACCAATCCCAAACCGATCTCCGTGGCTGTATCAACGATATTGAAGAGATGAATCGGTTGCTGGTAGATAAGTTTGATTTTTCAGCCTCTAATATCCACAAATTAAAAAATGCAGAAGTTACGAAAACCAAAATTCAAAATGAATGGCAATGGCTGTTAGAAGCTGCTGAAGCTGGAGATCGCCTCGTCTTTCATTTTTCGGGGCATGGTTCCTATGTTCCCGATGAAGATAACGAAGAAAGTGATGGCTATGACGAAATTACTTGTCTTTATGACATGGATTTTTATGATTCTGCAACTTTCTTTCGTGATGACGAATGGAATCAGGAGATTGGGCAAGTACCGTCTGGAGTGCAGTTAATTATGATCTTTGATACTTGCCATTCTGGTACTGGAACCAGAATGGTGCCAGTAAATTTGCATGGAAGATCTTTAACTATGGCGATCGATCTCAAAGATCCTGCAAAAAGCAGCAATCAAGAACGACTTAAAGGTTTGAAAGCCAAAAACACGGTTCCCGAACTTTTAAATCCAGATGGATATCAACAGATATTAACCAAAAAAGATGTCGTTTTCTATCGTTTTCTGCCACCGCCTCCCGAATTCCAAGAAAAAATCGTCAAACAAGCTCGCAGTAAAACACTGAGTACGCCAGGCATTAAAACAGAGGGACACTTGCTTCTAGCTGCTTGTCAGGACAGTCAAACCTCAGCAGATGCCTATCTCGATGGTGATTTTCATGGTGCTTTTACCTATTATTTCTGTCAGGCGATCGCTAATTCTCCCCAACTTGGAACCAAAGAACTAATCGAGCAAGTTACTCAACAACTGACACAGGGAGGATTTAGTCAAAAACCCCAACACGAGGGGGAAAATCTTGCCAGTCCCATTTTTGGCAAACGTTTAATTACCGAAATTACTGATATAACTAACCCTAAAACCATGTCTAATCTCAATGCAGAAAACCAAAAGCTGTTAATCGAAGCTTACATCAAACTCTTGGACACCATTGCGGTCGGTGAGAAAGTTGAAATAGAAAGTCAGCGGGACATTACAGGCGATCGCCATTTAGTTTTAGTTCACGGCATTAGTAAGCACACAGCAGGATATTCTAATCCCTGGTGGAAGGCTCTTCGTCCTCATGTTGGACAAGCATTTGGCGATGGCAATCTTAACAATACTCGTCGGGAGGTAATTTGGAGCGATTTGGTTAATGCTAGAGATCTAAACAGAGATGTAAACTCAGTTGACGAAGCGAAAAAATCACAATTGCGCCAAGAAATAGCAGATATTTTAGAAGATCGTCAGCGACAAGAAATTGCAGCTAGTTCTGGAGGCGAGAATCCTACTCGCAACATCCCTTCCGTTATCGAAAGGGGTGATGATTTTGCCCTCGATGACTTTCTGGTTTACATGTTAAATGAGAAAATGCGCCAACGTATTATCGATCGCTTTACTCAGGTAGTCGAACCACTTCTAGCAGCGGATCATGGGATCGATATTATTTCCCATAGTTGGGGGACAGTGGTTGCTTATGAAGGCTTGCGGGAACTAGAACAACGCTCAACTTCTCGTCGAGGAAAAGTGAGCAATTTCTTCACTGTTGGTAGCGCCCTCTCTCTGCCACCTGTACGCAATTCTCTGAGAAAGGAGAACAAAAAAGGCGATCGCCCTAGTTTCGTCAATAATTGGTTTAATCTTGATGCCAAAGGCGATCTCGTTGGGGGAATGCTCCAGGGCAAATTTGCCATTACTCAAGAATTTTTAGAATTAGAGCCAACAGAATGCGATCGCGGAATATTGGGTTACGGTTTAGGTTGCGCCCACGGTTCTTATTTTAAGGAAAATAATTTAGCTGTTAATCGTGACATTTTTGCCAGATTGATCAAAAGCTCTAAGCTTTTTAATTGATCACCTGCGCTCTAGTTATCAGCCTTGATCTGAACCAGGCAGAATCACTATCTAATTGAAAACTGCTGTAATGTTTGCTCCCAAAATCTTGCTCCATCCTCAAGAAAAGTACTTTCCGATGAATCCTTTGGACTTTATCTCAATTTCTCGTTTTCGCTACCATGTCGAACTGGGAAAAGATTACGGATACAATAAGGTCTTGAATGATTGGGTGGAAACGGATCTAAAAGCTCCAGAATACTATGATATCCCGCTCCAAGTTCTCAAGAAATTTGGTCTTAATGTAGACAAGACAAATCGACGACCAAAAGACAAAAATAGAGGCAAGATCGGCAATGTATTTCTGCAACCCAACGGTAAGCCTCAAGGAAATTTTAACCCTTCTGGCAATATACCCTGCTATCTATTTGAGCTAGATGCGGATAATGGTTATGTTTTCCATCAATATTGGTTTTTCTATGGCTATAACCCTTCCTTGGTGGGAATTGACCTCAGCCATCAAGGCGATTGGGAAGATTATACAGCAGTAACTAAAGACGGTGAATTGGTTGGTGCTATTCTTGCTGCCCACGGAAAAAGAACTTTTTACCAGCGAGATCGACTAGAGATGGACGGGAAACAAGTACAAATATATGCTGCCTTGGGAACCCATGCTTTGTATCCCCAAGAAGGTTCATATGGTAAATTTGGCACGGATAAAACCAGCAAGGGTGGTTATGCTTGGGACACATCACAAAATATCGAGATTTTAGCTCAACAGGGTTGGCGAGATTATGCTGGTGCTTGGGGAGAAGTTGGGGAACTACCTGCTACAACAGGCCCTTTAGGTGCTTGGTATAAAAGAATTCCTGGCAATTTTCCGAGTTGATTTCTCGATTATTCTGCGTCTTTAATTGCCATTGCTTCATGCAGATGCTTGATCAAAGTTTGCTGGGGTAAGGCAGTGGTTAGATGTTGCCAAGGCAGGATAGTTTCTGCCGCTGACCAGCGATCATGAACGTAGTAATCTAAGGGGGGGATCTGCCCCTTTAGCTGTTTAAAAGCCCGTTTATAGCTACCTGCGGAGTCACCGAATTCTCTGGTTAGCTGAAGTAATTTTCCTAAACGGCGATCGCCACGAGAAATTAAAGCCTGAATCACCGACCAATTATAGCTTTCAGGTCGAAAATCAATACCTTGTTGACGCAGATTTTTTTCTAAATACTTTAAACGTTTCTTGGCATCAGGATTAACCCCAAACCATTGGAAAGGAGTGTGAGATTTTGGCACAAAGGTACTGCAACCCAGGGTTAAACGCAATCCAGGCACAGCCTTTTTAATTGCTGACATCATGGTTACAGTGGCTTCCACATCCTCCATTGATTCCCCAGGAATTCCCACCATGCCATAGAGTTTCAGCGCTTTCAAGCCACCAGCTTTGGCGTTAATGGCAGCCTGGATAATTTCCTCATTAGTCAGCTTTTTATTAACTATCTGTCTAACCTTCTCTGAACCGCTTTCTACAGCGATGGTAATGGAACGAGTATCACGGTTAGCTAGAGTAGAGGCTAGCTTTTCGGTAACGGTGTTAGTTCGCACCGAGGCAATACTCAGGCGAACATCTTGATATTTAGGCTGGGATAAATAATCTAAGATCGCCTCAAAGTCAGGATGCTGAGTGACAGATGCTCCTAGTAACCCCAATCGATTGGTAACTTTTAAGCCTCGATCAATAGCAGGAATCAAAGAACTTGTCAAAGGCGCAGTACGAAAGGGCAGGGTAAGATAACTAGCCAAGCAAAAACGACACATTTCAGGACAGCTACGTACCACCTCGACCATGTAAATATTCTCCCAGGCTGCCTGTTCCGTCACCACCGTCGAAGCCGAGAGAGTATTGCCTCGATAGGTTTGCTTTTGTACCGACTCAGGGATCTCAGTATCGATAGGGGCGATCGCTTTAATCTCCCCATCAGGGCTGTGATATGTCACCTCATATAAGCTAGGAATATAAATTCCTGGAACTTTGGCTAAATGACGGAGTTTAGCTTCACGGCTTGCCTGACGTACCTCTTGATAGGCATCAATAAAGCGATCGAGTAAATCTTCCCCATCTCCCAATAAAATTACGTCAAAAAAATCCGCTAGGGGTTCAGGGTTAGCGGTTAATACAGTCCCCCCACCAAATACTAAAGGGTGATGATCTTGCCGTTCAATACTATGAAGAGGAACAGCTAAAGACTCTAGTAAATTAAAAATATTGATATAGTCTAGTTCCCAAGACACAGAAAACCCCAATAGTTCAGGATTGATGGGCAAAGGTTCCCCCAGATCGGTAAACAAGCGACGAACATCAACATCAGAACGCATAGCCAAAGTTGCCCAAACAATTTGGAACCCTAAGCTAGTGATGCCGATGGTGTATTCATTAGGAAAAGCAAAGATAGCGGGGATAGCGTTGTTTTCGGCAGTTGCAGGGGTAAATAGAAGACGCTCTTGTTGAAATACACTCACAGATAATTAGTTGAAGTTTTGAGGCTATAAAAAGTTTGGCAGATACTCACTTATTATCGATCGCTTTGGGATTGCGTGACCAAATCGATAGGTCGTATTTATCTTTTAAAGCTTTTAGCTGTTAGTTTTTAGTCGTAATTTTAAATCCAGTAGGACAAGCAAGTTTACCATTACTGAATTTAATTGATTGTGGAATATTTTTAGTTGGTTGTTTACTGGCACAAGCAATCGATTTAAAAACACCTGTATTTTTTTCATAAAATACACCACCAATATAACTTTTTAAGTTATCAAACTTGGGAGTAGCTACGACTTGAGCTAATTGATCATTTTCCAAAAGATTGAGCTTATAATCATAGTAAGTATTAGAAGGAGTATATCCTAGTTCCTGTTGATTTACAGTGAAGTTTTGAGTTTCAAATATATGAGCTTGCTGCGCTCTATTTGTGGCTCCTATACTACCAAGTGCTTCTATTTGTGCATTATGAAAGGAGATAATAAATCCTGTAGGACACTGAAGCTGACCTGAAACCAATTTAATTTCGCTTGCAATAATTTTAGTAGATCTTTCACTTTTACAAATAATTGAATTGAAGCTGAAATTTTCATTGTTAAATGATAGTGCTGCTGTGAAAGTCCTTAATCCCTTGATTTTAGATGGACTAGCTACTACTTGAAACAATTTTTGATCGCTTATTATATTGACATTGTATTGATAAGAGTCATTTGGAGGTGTTAATTGCAAGTCACTCAGATTGCTAGTGAACTTATTTAATTCAAAATAATAACCTTGCTCGGTTTTGATTGCTGAACTGAGAAAATTCTTGGCTTCTGTTTCTTGAGTTTGTTTGATATTTTGAGCAGCAACAGAAGTTGCATTTACACCTAATATTGCTGCGGATAAAATTAAGCAATAACTATATATATTTGACTTGAGCATGATCATACTAATAAATCTTGTAATTGCAACTTACAATTTAAGAGATAATCATCATCAGCCTCATCGATAAATTTACTTATTTTTATAAAGCCCCCAAGCCCCCAAGCCCTCAAGTCCCCAAGCCCCTAAATCCCAGTTATCCTCCGTCGACAAGCTAGTTCATTGCAAACCATCGATTAATTTTTGCTTGGCAGTAGCCAAAGCTTCGTCTAACTTACTCGCATCTCTCCCTCCAGCCTGAGCGAGATTAGGTCTACCTCCACCGCCACCACCGCAGATTTCGGCGATCGCACCAATAAATTTACCTGCCTGCAATTGTTTCTCTTT
>JBEANW010000097.1:0-13017 GCA_041165225.1 Cyanobacteriota bacterium
TTGCACCGCTATTTCCATAATTTGTCCCGTCACTTCTCCTTCAATCTCATTCATCAGCTTCATTGCTTCAATAATGCACACCGTATCCCCTTTGGTAATGCGATCGCCGACGGTAACAAAGGAGTCTTCATCGGGGGCGGAAGCAGAATAAAACGTCCCCACCATCGGGGACGTAACGTCCACCCATTTTTTATCATCCACCGTCGGCGCAGTAGAAGTTTCTAAGACAGGAGTGGCAATGGTGACAGGAGTGGTGGGGGCAGAGGAGGGTGCTGCTGCTTCCACGATCTGAGGCGAAAGTACAGTGGGAGCGACTGCTACCAAGTTTTTCTCCTTGCGTACCGTTAATTCAAAATCATCGTTTTTGAGAACCAACTCCGTGATGTCGGTTTGAGCGATCGCCCCTAACAGTTCACGCAGTTCTTGGAAATTTATAGACACAAACTATACAGCCGTTATTAAGAGTAATTTTGTTCTTCTCAAAGATAGTTGTGTAGTATTTACGTATCTAAGAGATTTAAGAAATGGGGAAGATGAATTCTAAAGTAGCAATTTAAGCAATTTAATTAATTTTCTCGACCTAGATAAGAACCATCGCGAGTATCGACTTTAATCTTTTCACCAATGGTAATGAACAAAGGTACCATTACCTGAGCGCCTGTTTCGACGATCGCTGGCTTCGTGCCTCCCGTCGCCGTATCTCCTTTAACCCCTGGATCAGTCTCAGTAATTTCTAAGACCACGGAGGTGGGTAATTCGATCTCTATCACTCGTTCGTCCCAGAAGATGACATTCACTGCCATTTCTTCTTTAAGAAAATTAATGCGATCGCCTAAATTGTCACTACTCATGCGCGTCTCTTCGTAGCTTTGCATATCCATGAAGACAAATTCTTCTCCGTCTTTATAGGTATATTGCATGCTGCGCTTTTCTAAATTTGCCTGGGGAATAGTTTCTCCAGCCCGAAAAGTCTTTTCGATGGTATTGCCTGTTTGGACGTTTTTGAGCTTAGTTCTGACAAATGCTGAACCTTTGCCTGGTTTGACGTGCAGAAACTCTACTACTCGCCAGACATAACCATCCATCTCAACAGTAACTCCTGTGCGAAAGTCATTACTAGAAATCATGAAGCTAAAAATTATCCTTAAAGATCGACATTTTATTGTACCTGATGGCGGGTGACTAAAAGGATGTGTCCTTCAGGAGAAAAGCTCAAGCAAGACTAAAGCAGTGATCAGGAGATTAATGAGCTGAGAGAATTACCCTCTCTAGTCGCCTATTCTTGGCGTTCTTAAATTAGCAACAAGGGAACAGCAGTAGAAGTAAAGAAATGTTGACAAGGGAGAGCAAATACTAAGAACATACACCTTAGTAGTTTTGGTTTTTCTTAATATTTTTGGGCGACGATCAAGATTAAATTTATGAACATCTTAATGAACATCAAAAAAAATAACTTTTTAAGACGATATCAGCTTGGGAAGCAGCGAGTTGTGACGGTAGTTTTAGCGACGATGCTGCTAGTGGTTGGTTTAGTAGGATGGCAGCCATCCGCATCCGCTATTCTGGCTCAAGGTGATGCCGTCACCGATCCTCAAGCTATTTTGCGCTATGCATTGCCCATTGACAATGATGCCGTCAGAAAACTGCAAAGCAGCTTAGAAGTAATATCGAGCAAGCTGAGGGCTAAACGCTGGAAAAATATCAGCCGCAATATTACCGATGCTGCCTTTGTTCTCACTGCTCGTCGTGACAAACTCTTGGCAACCGTTCCTGATGAACGTCAATCTCAAGCAGAAGTTTTAATTGACGAACTCACCACAGGAGCTGCTGAACTACAAGAAATCGTGAATACTAAAGACCGAGAAGCAACTTACCTCAAAAGAAGAGATTTGCTGGATTTGGTTACCAAGTTAGAAGAATTAATGGTGGTGGATTACCCCTTTGAAGTACCAGCAGAATATGCTGCTTTACCCCAGCTTTTGGGTCGAGCAACGGTAGCAATGGAGACCAACAAGGGTGATCTCAAGTTAGTAGTGGATGGTTATAGCGCCCCAGTCAATGGGGGGAATTTCATTGATTTGGTTCAACGAGGTTTTTATGATGGCTTAGACTTCAATCGTGCGGAAGATTTCTATATTTTGCAGGCAGGAGATCCACCAGGCGAAGCCAATGGTTTTATTGACCCTAAAACCAAGAAATATCGCGCCATTCCCCTGGAGGTATTAGTCAAGGGAGATGATTTACCCGTATATGGTGAGACTCTAGAAGAACTAGGCCGCTATTTGGATCAACCAGCAATTCCCTTTAATTCTTATGGAGCGATGGCTTTAGCTCGTCCCGCGGACGATCCTAATGGTGGTTCTTCGCAGTTTTTCTTTTTTAAGTTTGATACAGAAGTTACTCCTCCTGGATATAATCTGATGGATGGACGATATTCGGTGTTTGGCTATCTCATCGAGGGCAAGGAAATCTTAGAGGAATTAACCGCAGGGGACAAGATTATTTCGGCCAAAGTGATTGAGGGCATTGAAAACCTGAAACAACCAAAATAATCGCATAGTAATAATTGCATAGTAATAATTACACAGTGACTGACGAACTTTTGGTTAAAGACCTAGGGGAGCATGGTCTGTTAGAGAGATTGCAGCGTTTTTGTCCACCTGGGGTAGTGGGGGACGATGGAGCAGTTTTGGCGATCGCTGCCCAGCAATCTTTAGTGGTGTCCACAGATGTACTAGTGGATCAAGTCCACTTTAGCGATCGCACTACCAGTCCCTTTGATGTAGGTTGGCGAGCCGTCGCCGCCAATCTTTCTGACCTGGCTGCGATGGGGGCAACTCCCTTGGGTATTACTGTGGGACTGGCTCTCCCTGGAACAACGACATTAAGCTGGGTGGAATCGGTTTATCAGGGGATGAGCGCCTGTCTAGAGACTTATCAAACTCCCCTGGTGGGGGGAGATATTTGTCGTTCGACGGTGGTTAGTTTGGCAATTACTGCCCTGGGAGAAGTATTGCCCCAACGGGCGATCTATCGTCATCAGGCGAAACCAGGAGATGTCATGGTGGTGACGGGGCTACATGGTCTATCTCGGGGGGGATTAGAGCTATTGCTCAATCCTGGTCAGGGAAGTAATTTGACCGCAGCAGAACAGCAACGCTTAATTGAGGCTCATCAACGACCACGACCGCGATTAGATGTCCTCCCCTATCTGCGAGAAATTCCTGAAACAATTGCGATCGCTGGCATGGATAGTAGTGATGGCTTGGCGGATGGAATTCAACAAATTTGTCGGCTCAGTGGTGTGGGGGCAGTAATTGAGGGTTCTTTGATCCCAGTTTTTCCCGCTCTAACCAAACTCGTCGGGCAGCAGACTGGCTGGGATTGGGTGCTGTATGGTGGAGAAGATTTTGAGTTGGTTTTGTGTCTACCTGAGCCTTATGCCCTGAGATTATTGCCAGGGTTAGGAAATAACGCCGCCATCATTGGCAAAATCACGGTGGATAAGAGAATCATGATGACGGATGCCCCGAATTTAGCCGAGGCAGAAATTTTCCAGCCAGGAAGCGGATTTCAACATTTCTAATGCTCATCGGATAAATGAACAAATACTGAATTTATTTTAATTCATCTATACCGCAGTGAAAATGGTTATCCTGTTATAGATTTGTTAGTTAATAATGGGAATGATAATGCTGTAAGAGAAGATTATGAAATAATTTGCCTAATTTGTTTTCTCTTGATCCTTGGCAGTAGCTCAGTGAAACTGCCATGAATTAATGCCCCCAGGATTTCTCACCCAAGTTATAGAGCAGCAATTGCCGAAGGATGATGCAACAAGCCCCAGATCGTGAGCAACTGGCAAACGTTATTTTACAGATTGCCCTCAAAAACTCAGTTGGTTTAACAATTTTGTCCGATTTGGCAACTACCCTCAGCAAGTCGTTGACGACAGATGGATGTATCGTTATTTCCCGAGGGACGGACTCTTTTCAGGTCAATGGAGTTGGCTACTGGCAAGTAGAAGCAGGCTTGATAACCGAGGCAGTAATTGAGCAATTATCTCACCTAGCCATCAGTCAGTATCCACAGCAAGATACCCAGAAGTCCTCTTTGATCGAGGTAACATCGCCTCTATTTGACGGTATTGACAGCATTATCCAGAATATTTTGCCGACTCACACTTGGCTAGGCATCATCACCCAGTTTCAAGATCAAACTAATGGTCTGGTATTTTTGCTCAAGTCTCAATCCTTACCCTGGACTGACAATCAACACCAACTACTCACCCAGAGTTTAAATGCGATCGCCATTACTATTGCTCAAGGTCAACTGCAACAGCAATCACAGACCAAATCTCGCTATCAAACCCTCCTCAAAAATCTGAGTCGAGAAATTAGTCAGGGCTATCAACTGGAATTACTCTTACAAAATTGTCTAACGGAGATTGGCCAGGCTCTCCAGCTAAACCGAGGGATGATTCTGCGGTTTAAGTATCAAAATCCTTTGCGAGCCAAAGATCGCGATCGCCAAATAGTTAAGGGTACTGCCAAGATCAACCATCAATGGAGTTCCAACTCAGAATACTCATCCCCAGTAAAGTCTACCTTTCCCCTAGAACATTCCGACCTCTGCCAAAAAGCCTGGCGCAATGCCCCCAATTGCTTACACTTGGAAGCTGAGGGTTCTTTTCCTGACTTGACCGTGGACTCCGTTATCACCAGAGGTAGCGCCCTGTTGATGATGCCTTTGATGGGTAAAAAAACCAGCGAAAGCGACTCAGCAATGGTTCTTGGTTTCCTGGTGTTGCAAAGTGATCTCCCCCGTAGATGGGTTCAGGAGGAACTGGAGTTAATAAACTGGGTAGGGATTCAGATTAGTACGGCAATCATTCACGAGCAAACCCTCAGCCGAGTCCACCTAATTGTGGATGAAAGAACGGCACAACTCAAGTCTAGCATCGATATGCAGGGGAAGCTTTCTGTGAGGATGCGCCAGCACATTGAGCAACTGCAAAAACTCAATCAGCTCAAAGATGACTTTTTGAACAGCATGAGTCATGAACTCAAAACCCCCCTAACCAGCATGAAAATTGCCATTAAAATGTTACGTCAGCCAGAGATCTCCCCTCAGATGAGGGAAAAGTATCTCGATATTCTGGAGCAAGAATGGAATCGCGAATATAACCTGATCAAAGATTTGCTGACGCTACAACAGGTCGAATCAGGAGAATTGACCTACAGCCCTCAAGAACTAAGTTTAAGTCAAACTATTGCAGATTTGAGGCAGTCTTTTGCGACCAAATGGCAACCTGGGCGAGATATTAAGTTAGTCTGTGGTGTTTCCTCCCCAGATCTGAAAATTCATACTGATCCAGAGAGTTTTGAATATATTCTCCATGAACTCCTCGCCAATGCTGGTAAATATTGTGATCCTCACACCACTATTGAACTATCTGTCGCCCATCAGCTAACGGCTCAACATTCAGAAATTGTCATTGCGGTGGCTAATGTGGGGGCGGGCATTACCCCAGAAGAACTGCCTCATATTTTTGATAAGTTTCGCCGAGGGCAAGGAGTAACGGATCGCGCTGTGCCAGGAACAGGTCTAGGTCTGACTTTAGTCCAGTATTTAGTAGAACATTTAAACGGAAGCCTGGACGTTACTAGTAAACCTTTGGATGATGAGGGGGAAAGCTTCTTAACTACTTTTGTGCTGAAATTACCCCAAATCCAACCATCTATGAATTAGCTATAGCAATTCTCAGAATCATGAGGTGCTTGCTTTCCCCTTTTCCCTTCTTGATGCAGTCGCTCATGGGGGAAACCCCCAAGACTGCGCTGCATCGCTTTCCCCTCTTCCCCATTAATCTTGTTGCCAAATTGATTGACCCTCTGATATTTCTATGAAATGGAACAAAAGCGAGCAGTCTCCTGCTGCAAAATCATTCCTTTATCTCACCGATGGCTATCGTTATTCACCATTTCTACGGCAATTTAAAATTTTTGGGATCTCGATTAATTTAATCTTTGCCCTCTGGTGGAATCAATTTACTGGCAATAACTCCCCTCGTAGGAGACATCGCACCGCCAAATGGTTAGTTAAAAATATTCTCGAATTAGGGCCAACTTTTATTAAAATTGGGCAGTCATTATCCACCCGCGCCGATTTAATTCCCCTGGAGTATATTGAAGAATTCAGTCAGCTTCAGGATCGAGTGCCACCTTTTGCTTCTGATTTAGCGATCGCCGTAATTGAACAGGAATTAGGCAAGCCCATCTCGGTGTTGTTTGCCGAATTTAATCCTACCCCCCTAGCTGCTGCTAGTTTGGGTCAAGTCCACAAAGCCAGATTACATACGGGAGAAGAGGTCGTAATCAAGGTGCAGCGTCCTGGATTGGCTCGTTTATTCAACCTGGATTTCGAGATTTTGCACCATTTAGTGCGCTGGCTCAACCGACTCCTTAAAGGAATTCGTAAATTTAATTTAGAAGCAATTTATCGCGAATTTTTCGAGCTGTTATATCTCGAAATTGACTACATTCATGAAGGCAAGAATGCCGATCGCTTTCGCCAAAATTTTCAAGGCTACCAGAAAGTTGCAGTACCGCAAGTTTATTGGCAATATACCACCTCACAAATCCTCACCCTAGAGTATTTGCCAGGGATTAAAATTGATAATCGACCAGCCCTAGAAGCCAATCAAATTGATACCCAAGCCGTGATTCAATTAGGCATTACCTGTTACTTAAAACAGCTTTTAGAAGATGGCTTTTTTCAATCTGATCCCCATCCAGGAAACATGGCGGTGAGTTTACGGGGAGATATTATCTTCTACGATTTTGGCACGATGGCGGAAGTTAAAACCATTGCCAAGGATCAGATGATTAAAACCTTTTTTGCGGTGTTGAAAAACGACACTGAGGAAGTGGTAGAAACTCTGATTTATATGGGCTTAATCGAACCTGTGGCGGATATGACCCCTGTAAGACGGATGATCGGTTTTATGCTCAAGGAATTTCGTGATAAGCCTATAGATGTGAGAGCTTTTGAGCAGATCACCGAAGAAGTTTACGCCATTTTTGAACAGCAGCCATTTCGCTTGCCCCCTCAGATGACTTTCGTGGTCAAATCCCTCACCACCCTAGACGGTATTGCCCGCGCCCTAGACCCCCAATACAACCTCCTGGCAGCCGCCCAACCTTTTCTCAAGCAGATAGCGTTTCAGCAACAGCAGGGGGGAATGTTAGGCATCCTGGCTCGCCAGACCAAAGATTTTATTCAATACAAATTAAGGCAGCCTAACCGCACTCAAACCTCGATCATGCACCTAGAATCCCGCTTGGATCTGGGGGAGTTACAGATCAAAGTTAAATCTGTGGAAAGCGAGCGATCGCTCAAGCAAATTCAATTAGGCATCAAAAGTCTAATCTACACTTGCTTATCGGGGTTTTGCCTCTTGTCAGGTTCAGTACTGCTAGTTGGTCAAGTCAAAGGGATGGCGATCGCCTTGTTTTGTTTTGCCACCTTCTGGTTTATTCTGCTACTACGTTCTTTAACCAGTATGGCGATGATGGAGAAAATGTATAAAATGGCACAGAAATGAGCAGCACTGCTTTATACATGGAAACAAGTCCTTCGCGCTTTTGGCTAATCCCGAGAAAATCTAAAACAAATTTTAAAGCAGAGGGGCGTTCGACTAAACTTACAGTAGAGTTTGCGCTGACATGAAATACTTATGGACAATCTTGCACTTTGGCAACGTTATCAAGACTGGCTTTACTTCAATGAGGAATTGGGATTCTATTTAGATATTAGTCGGATTAGCTTTGACGCAGCCCAAGTCGAACAACTACAACCTAAATTTGACAAGGCATTTAAAGATATTGAAGCTTTAGAAGGGGGGGCGATCGCTAATCCTGATGAAAACCGTATGGTTGGTCATTATTGGTTGCGGGACCCCAATTTAGCCCCCACTGCGGAACTCCGCCAGGATATTATCGACACCAATAATAGCGTGCTGGATTTTCAGCAAAAAGTCCACAGTGGAGAGATTCATCCTCCTAACAGTGCTAAGTTTACCGATATTCTGTCCATCGGCATTGGGGGTTCGGCTTTAGGGCCTCAGTTTGTGGCTCAAGCTTTAGCACCGAACAATCCACCCCTCAGAATTCATTTTATTGATAATACTGACCCTGCGGGCATTGATCAGGTAATTGCCGAGATTGGCGATCGCCTTTCTACCACTCTAGTCTCAGTAATTTCCAAGTCTGGTGGTACCCCCGAAACCCGTAATGGGATGCTAGAAGTCAAAAAAGTTTATGCTGACCACAACCTAGATTTTGCCGCTCATGCCTTTGCCATTACAGGCAAAAGTAGTAAATTAGAGGCGATCGCTGAACGGGAAGGTTGGCTAGCTATTTTCCCCATGCGGGATTGGGTTGGGGGCAGAACTTCGGAATTATCTCCCGTGGGATTAGTCGCTGCTGCACTCCAGGGAATTGACATCAAAGAGATGCTGGAAGGTGCTAAAACAATGGATGCCTTAACCCGTAAGCCTAGTCTCAAGGATAATCCCGCTGCACTACTGGCAATGGCTTGGTACTGTGCTGGTCATGGCAGAGGGGAAAAAGACATGGTGATTCTGCCCTATAAAGATAGCCTATTGCTGTTTAGCCGCTACCTCCAACAGCTAATTATGGAATCTTTAGGCAAGGAGATGGATCTTGACGGCAAGGTAGTTAATCAGGGAATTGCGGTTTATGGCAATAAGGGTTCAACCGACCAACACGCCTATGTTCAGCAGCTAAGAGAAGGGGTTAACAACTTTTTCCTCACTTTTATTGAAGTCTTAAAAGATCGCTCTGGGGAATATGTCGAAATCGAACCTGGTACTACGTCTGGGGACTACCTCAAAGGATTTTTATTAGGTACCCGTACAGCACTGAACGATAAACAGCGAGATTCTATTACCATTACCATCCCCAAGGTGAATGAGCGGATTGTTGGCGCTTTAATTGCCCTTTATGAACGGGGAGTTAGTATGTATGCTTCTTTGGTTAACATCAATGCCTATCACCAACCAGGAGTTGAGGCGGGGAAAAAGGCAGCAGCGACGGTATTAGATATTCAGAAAAAAGTCGTCGATACTCTGCAACAAACTGATGCACCTTTATCTCTGGATGAATTGGCATCTAAGGCTCAAATCAAAGACGAGGTTGAAACTGTGTATAAAATCGTGCGTCATCTCAATGCTAACAAGCGAGGAATTATCGTCCACGGTAATATTGGTCAACCCCAGACCATCAAAGTTGCTTGGCAAAAATAATTCTGCTAGTTGGGTTATCCCTTTATCCCTGGCTTAACCCAACGGCATCAATCCCTAGCTTGAGGATCTTACCTGGGTATTAACTGCTCTAGATGACCTTGCCAAATTTTAAGCTTGAGTGACCAAGGATATTCAGGATTTTGAGTCCAAAAAACGTATCCAGCAACCCCGACTGTTGCGATGACAGCTAGCAATAAAATCCCGAATCGACTTCCCCCACGCTTTTTGGAGGTTGGTTGATCTGCTAGAGTTGCTTGCTCTTCTGGGGTTCCCTTCAATTGTATCTTGGTCGCCGTTGCCGTTGCCGTTGCCGTTGGGGATTGAATTACTGTATTTGTCGCAGCAATTGATCGTTCCTTGACCATTAAAGTTGTTTTCTGATTGCTGGCAATGGATAATTTAGTATGGCGATCGCTAATTACCGATTTAAGCCTAGCACCTTTAAGATTGGCTCGATCTAGATCTACACCACATACGTTTGCTCCCACTAAATCGCTGTTAGTTAAGTTGGCATTGGTTAGATTACTATGGCGCAGAATCGCATTGTTCAGTTTGGCATTGGTCAAATTGGCTTCCTCAAAGTTAACACCCTGAAGATTGGCATTACTTAGATCCGTACCACTGAGATTCTTTTTCGCCGCACCATAATTAACAATTTCCCAAACGGAATACCATTTGAGATCGACCATAGTTTTTTGGCTGAACTTGGCTGTTTTAAGATTAGCAAACTTTAATTCTGCATCTTTAAAATAGGTGCCACAACAGAGTGCGCCACCGAGATAGGCTGAGGTCAGGTTTGCCTGACTAAAATAAGCATTTCTCAAGTCTGCATTCTCTAAGATAGCTCCCGTCAAATCGGCTTTATAAAGATAGGCACTGTTTAAATTAGCTTGATTAAAATTCACATTAAGCAATTTAGCATTACTCAATTCCGCATTACTTAAATCGGCGCGAAATAAATTAGAATTGCTAAGATCGATACCAGAAAAGTTTTTATTTCCAGCTTGATGATTAACAATGTCACATACTTGACGATACTTAATTGCCATGATTGTTTTAGCATTAAGAGTAGCCTGAGCGAAGATGACATAATCTAAGTTTGCTCCTTTAAAATTAGCATCAAAAAGATTCGCCCCCAATAAGTTAGCCTGGGCTAAATTGGCATTAGTAAACTGAGCCTTGCTTAAATCTGTCTGACTAAAATTAGTCTGTTTCAATACAGCTTTATTCAGGTTGATGTCTCTTAAATTAAGATTACTCAGATTAGCGTGGGAAAGGTCAGGAATTACTTTTTTATGGCTTTGATACCAGCTATTCCATGCTTCAACCCCTTCCTTGATTAATGCTAAATGCTCTGAGTTTGCCATTTTAAAATCACCTAATAGGACTTACTGATAACTACAATCAAGATAAACGAGTCTTTTTAACGAGCCAAACGATGATATATTCACCAAATATTAGATATATATCGTAGTATGACACCTTCGTCTTTGCCACATCAAGCAATAATATACTTAAAGCCGATTAATATTTATATTGACAATCTAGTATATAAGTTACAGATCAAGTGTGAAGTTTTCAATAAATATCAACTGCTAAAAACAAGATTAATTAAAGTATTGCTAATCCCAGAATTGAGAAAAAAGTTAGAATCTAGATGTTTAACAAAACTTATAGAATATTCCGTTTATGCTGCGTCCAGAGCAAAGAGTGAAATTAGATGCTACGAACGATCTTGATTTTTATGATTCTCCTCGACTAGTAACCCATGTAGATGAGGGGTTTATCGATCACCTAACCAATCTCTACCAAGGAGAACTATCGTCAGATACTCGTATTCTAGACTTAATGAGTAGTTGGGTGTCTCATTTGCCAGAGACAATGGAGTTTGCTCATGTAGAAGGACATGGAATGAACGAAGGCGAATTAGCCAAAAATCCCCGACTAGATCATTATTTTGTCCAAGATCTCAACCATAATCCCCAACTACCTCTAGCAAATGCTGATTTTGATGCTGTTTTAATTACTGTTTCAATTCAATATCTACAATATCCTGAAGCAGTTTTAGCTGAGATTTATCGTGTGCTAAAGCCTAATGGAATCGTAATTATTAGCTTTTCCAACCGCATGTTTTATCAAAAAGCGATCGCTGCTTGGCGAGATGGGACAGATACCGAACGAGTAAATTTAGTCAGACAATATTTTCAGTCCGTTGATGGCTTCACAACACCCCAAGTAGTAGTGCATCAAACTCCCGTAGCTGGTTTTCTCCAGATGCTCGGTTTAGCGGGGGGTGATCCCTTTTATGCAGTGATGGCACGTAAAATAGAGTTCGGAATTAGTAACTTAAAAACTAAGAACTAAACCGAATGACACTTTTGACACAAACCAAAAAACTCTAGGGTGTGATAATAAACCTTGAAGGTGTGAGAGGTTTCCAACTGCTGTTCCAAATTATGTACAGGGCATTCGTCGATCGCAATCGATGTGCCACAGTTAACACAGGTAAGATGGTGGCGATCGCTTTTGATTAAACTATATTCGGACTCTCCATTGGCTAAAGTCCTTACCTGGACTTCTCCTTGTAGTTTCAAAGCCTCAAGAGAACGATATACCGTAGCCAAACCCATATCCTGTTGACGATGACGCAGTTCAATATATAGATCTTGTGCTGAAATAGAACGTTTTAGACTTTGAAGTAAGGTCATAATGCGTTCTTGAGAACGAGTACGTTGCGTTTTCATAATTTGCTACTTGAGATCGAACCTTAGTCTATCTTACGTTGTTAAGTTAGTTGATCCTAACTCGTGGTTTAACATCTTCTGCTTGATTAATTGCCAACCAGTAATTTTGGTAATTGGTTCCTATTGATTTCTATTGGGCAAAAAAATTTTATTCGCTATTAAGGTTAGTTTTCTGATAAAGTTACCTAAAATATACGTTTTTTTGCTAAATATCTTAAAACGTTATATTTGTAGAGTGTAGCCAATTATAATTTCGGTCATCATAATAGATTTAAATTAATTGATAACTTAAGATCGCTTTTTATGGTGCATCTACTAGCTTTACTATGTTTTAGATATTAAACTGAACTTAATTCCAACAAGTTGACTCTATTTGCTTTAATAAAGCTGTTTATTCGACAATTTTAAATTTTAGTATTTTTTATATGTTTAAAAAGAGTGATATTCTTCCTTTGATTTTGGCTTTAGTTTCAACAGTATTAATTGTCGGCACGGGATTTACCTGGTTGGCAAAAAGCGATGTTGCGGGGTTTGGTAAAAATGGTTTTAACAAAAGCAAAAAGATTCTCAAAACACCAGATGCTCAAGCAAATTCTTCTCCCTCTTCTACTAAAACTTCCGCAAAATCTGTTAGCACTCAAAAGACTTTTGTGATGCCAGTTATTGTTCCTCAAGGCACCTCTGTAGCTATCAACGGCTCAGATAAGTTAAATCAAATCAACATATCCCTCAGAAAAGGTTTTCACGATCAGTATCCTGGCACAGTGATTACCACCAATGCTGATGGTAGTGATGTTGGTTTAGATCTTCTGTACTCTGGGGATATTGATCTCTTGGCCTTAGATCGTTCTTTGAGTGAAGCAGAGGCAGCCACAGGTTTAACGGCTATCCAGATCAATAATTCTGGGGTTAAAGATAATCAGGAGAAACCTGCTTTATATTACG
>JBEANW010000098.1:0-7415 GCA_041165225.1 Cyanobacteriota bacterium
TAGAATCGGCAGGAGTCCAGCTCGTTTATTATGGACATTCCCATCTTTGGAATCGCTTTCAAAGTGATTCAGGAATGCACTTCCTCGAATCTTCTAACGTAGGCAATAGCTACGGCGCACACTTGGGAGACAATAAACGGGAAATTCCGACCTATAATCCCCAGAATTATCTGGCGATCGGCGATCCTAATGGTTTAGAGCCAATTGTACCGAATATTGCCCCCTTGATAGATGATGCAGGGCAACCGTTACCCTATCTTGCGAGTAACGACATTACTGCCTTTAGTATTTTTGATACTGTTACGGGAATAGTGAGTAGCTATCGTTATGACCTTCGTCAGCCTGATATTCCAGCGATGATGTTTGACCAGTTTAAGCTTCAGCGTAATTAACTGAAGTTACGCAAAACTCGCCTTTTCCTTTTCCCTTCTTGATGCAGTCGCTCATGGGAAAACCCCCAAGACCGCGCTGCATCGCTTTTCCCCTTTCCCAACCTGAGTAGATTAATTTGTTGCTTAGGAGTTAAGTCGCTTGGACTGTAAAAGTAATTTTTCCTGGGCAGCCTCATAAAGCTGTAAATCATCCTGATTAGCTTCCAGCAACCTTTGATAAGTATCTGGGTCTAAATTATCGCGGATCGAGTCTAATTTTTCGGCTAAGGAGAGGTTGCCCCCAGATGTAATATTTTTATGGACAGACATTAACTCAAAAGCAGGATAATATTTAGCGATCGCTTGACGATAAAGCTGCATAGATAAATCAAATTCCGCCACCAGACCAACTATGGGTAATAAGTCTAAACCATTTAAAGCTCGTTCTAATTCGGTCATGTTTGGTTGAGAATTCAACCAGGAAAATCTATAGGTCTGAAAATTACGACAGGATCTATTGTGGGGTTGATCTAGTTGATAATTCAGATAGCCTGCAAAATCTTGCTCCTGGGCTAGCTTAATACTGGGGTTAAGAACTTTTCGATGCTTGCGTTCAAATTTATATACTGACCATAGACGAGCGATGGGATGGCGCAAGAAAACAATGGGAAATAAGACAGTGTTTTCTAGAATCGGCAAAGGGAAAAGTGCCGTATGGGAAGAAAAAGCAGAAATATTATTTTGCTCTTTCACTAACCATTCTTTAACTAGCTGAGAATTTGAGTCCTGGTCACTTTTGGGAAATTCAATCTGGCTCCAGGCAGACCCGAAATTTTGGTTTAAAACAACATCGACGGAAGTTCCCGCATTTTTAAAAAAATGATAGTGCGCTAAAATTAGTTTCTTAGCAGGGCATGGATTAATTACGGAAGAAGACTGACTAATAGTACTGTTCATGGAAAATTAGCATACAAGATCTGTATCTGTCGTTGACATATCATGAACCAACTTCCCCTAATCGCCAAGACTTTTTGAGGCTTTGATTCATCAATCAAGTAATTTGCCAGACATATTTAGAAAAGACCATGGCAATGCTGATGCCTAAGCTCAGTCCCACCAATACTTGAAAGGGAGTATGTCCCAATAACTCTTTTAATCTTTCTTCATTGAAATTGTATTTTTCTTGAAATAGCTCATCAATTAGCTGATTGAGTATTTTCGCTTGTTTTCCTGCGGCCTGACGTACCCCTGCGGCATCGTACATCACAATGATGGCAAACAGACAGGCGATCGCAAATTCACTGCCAGTCCAGCCCTCAATTAGACCAACGCTAGTAGCCAAAGCACCGACTAAGGCGGAGTGGGCGCTGGGCATTCCCCCAGGAGAAAGCAAATAAGCCACATTGAGCTTACGGTTTCTAATTAAGTCAATCACTAACTTTAGTCCCTGAGCGCTGATGCAGGCAATGAGTGCAACTATCAATATCTGGTTGTGTAAGATATCAGCAACGTCCTGCATGGTTGGTTTTCCTTGCCCTAAAAGTATTGTGTAAACAGATGTAGAACTGATTCAGATCTAATTAGCGATCGCGAGTCACGATATAGTTAGCGACGGCTCTTAATGGCTCCGCTTTTACTCCATAGGTGGCCAGTTGCGCGATCGCATTATCAACCAACTCCTGTGCCTTGAGTCGAGATTTTTCTAAGCCCCATAAACTGGGATAAGTAGCTTTTTGCGCTTGCAAGTCTTTTCCCGCCGTTTTGCCTAACTGTTCGTCAGTAGCGGTAATATCTAAAATATCATCAATTATCTGAAAAGCTAGACCAATATTTTGGGCGTACTGAGATAGTCGTGTAATATCTTCTGGGTTGGCATTGGCGACAATTGCCCCACACACTACGGAAGCTTCCAACAATGCCCCTGTTTTATGAGTGTGGATAAAGCTCAGGGTTTCTGCTGTAATATCTGACTTTCCTTCTGATTCTAAATCAAGGACTTGTCCCCCGACTAAACCTGCTGCGCCAACAGTGCGACCCAAGGAGGCTACCACTCGAATGATATTTTCGGGGGCGACATTCTTGGTTTGGGTAGCAACATATTCAAAGGCATAGGCTAATAAACCATCTCCCGCCAAAATCGCAATATCTTCGCCATATACCTTGTGATTAGTAGGTTTCCCACGGCGGAAATCATCATTGTCCATCGCGGGCAAGTCATCGTGGATCAAGGACATGGTATGAATCATTTCCAAAGCACAGGCAGTAGGCATCGCCATTGCTTCTGTCCCCCCCATCAAGTCACAGGTTGCCAAGCACAAAATCGGACGTAGCCTTTTACCTCCAGCCAACAAAGAATAGCGCATCGCTTCGTAGATTTTTTCAGGTCTAGCGATCGCAATTGACTGGTCTAATGCTTGTTCAACTAAGATCTGCTGCTGTTGTAAATAGCTGCTTAAGTCAAATATGGCAGGGGTTTCTGGCTCAGTTAGTTTTTTGTTGGCTTGTACCATGTAGCAGTCAAATATACTGAATTAATTTATGGTTTATTATCTCTTGCTTGGGTATTTTAACCAAATTTGTCTGGGCTTCGATCATCGCTGTTGAGTTTTGTTGAGTACTACTTTTTTGGTTCTGATCTCAAAAATATTTGCTTCACAGTCTGCCAAATATAGTACAAATCTTTCGAGAGGGAACAAGTTTCCAGATATTCCAAATTAATTCGTACTTTATCTGGAAAAATCACCTTGTTTTTGTATTCAAGGGGGTCACTTACCTGAGCCATGATTTCAGCTTCGTTTTTGTAAATCAGGGTGGCAGGGCCAGTAATTCCAGGTCGCAAATAGAGCAATCTAGCCTCATTACCTTGCAACTTATCTGCGTACCCAGGAACGTCAGGTCTGGGGCCAATTAAACTCATCTCACCCACCAGTACATTCCAAAATTGAGGTAGTTCATCTAACTTCCACCTTCGTAAATAGACACCAAGGGGAGTCACTCTTTTATCCCTAGCTATGGTAATCACACTATCTTCTTTTGAGCGAACAACCATCGTTCTAAACTTTTTAATGTAGAAGATCTTTCCATACCTGCCAACTCTCTTTTGAGTAAAAAAGATAGGAAGCCCTGATGTTAGCGAAATTGACAGGGCAATTAGGCTAATGGGTAAAACCAAAAAGAGCAAGGCTAAAAATGCTACTATTACGTCAAATAAGCGTTTACCAAATAGTAAGTATAAATGTCTATCCAGATATTGAATTGCTGGATGATTATTTTTTTTAATATGGTTGTCGATCACTGTATATTGTTTTTAAATTATTTAATTTACTAAAAGACTACAAAATATTTATTGCCTAACAATACAAAGCTTGGTCGTACAAATTTTGATGAAGTTTTAGAATATTTTTTAGATCGTAAATGGACATATGTTCATGCCCTTTCTGTCCCATCATTCTGGATTTTTGGGGATTATCTAACATCCAGTTCATGGCAGCAGCAATGCTTTCAATATCTCCTACGGTCACTAGTAAACCGCGATCTTCTGCGAGCAAGTCTCTAATTCCTCGAATATTCGTACCAATTACAGGAGTCTCCAGACAAAAAGACTCCATGATGCTTCTGGGAAGCCCTTCCCGTTCTGAAACTAATAAAGTGGCAACTGAAGTGCAGATCAAAGTGGGAATATCTTGGCGATAACCTAGTAAATGGACTTGTTTTTCGACTCCCAGTTCAATGGCTAATTCTCTGGTTGCATCCATCAATGGCTTCGGCCCAAATCCAGCAATAACTAAGTGAATGTCAGGTTGTTCCAAGCGAGCTAATGCCCTCACCATGTCCCGATGACGTTTGTTGAGGGTAAATTCGGCTATTGCCAAGAATATCTTGTTGTTAGGTGTTAATTTTAGTTCTTGACGCAACCGTAAGATATCCGCTTCTGCAACGTTATGGCGATTATAGTAATTGGGTTCAACCCCTATTCCTGGCATATAAACAATTTTTCTGCTGGGAACCAGTCGAAAGCGCTTTGCTGAACGCTCATCGTCATGATTGATCACCACTAAATAGTCTGTCCAAATACCTCCAAGTTTTTCTAAGCCCAAAAAGATGGCATTTTTTAGTGGATTGCCATCTGAATGGAAGTGAAAACCATGAGCAGTATAAATTACTTTTGTTTTGTTTTGTTTTCTTAAATTTTTGAGAGCATATCTAGTAATAAAAGCTGCTATCGGGGTGTGTACATGGACTAGATCATATTGCTCTTTTGCCATTACTGCTTGGAGGGTTTGGGGGGCAAGAAAGAGATTTTTTAGGTCTAGAGGATTACGAGAAAACTCAATATCCCAAACTTGATCAAAAGTCTTGATACATCGAGGGCAAGCTGAAATCTTAGAAGCCATTGCATCTACTTGCCAGCCTTGACTACGAAAGTAATCGGCAAAGGGAAACAGAAAGTCTCTAAAAACACTTGAGACGGTAGCAACCATTAAAATCTTGGGCATAATTCTTGTTTGACTTGGTTATGAAATAATAATCAATGTAGTTTTAGATAAAACAGTTGAAAATTCTCATCAAATTTTAATCAAATTCTCATCAAAGAACTTTGATAACATGTCCAATTATTCAAAAGTTGAAAACTAAGAAATACTTTTGAAGTAATTTACAAATTTCTCTGGTGGCATTTCCTCGATGCAATATCTGGCGATCGCAATTTGCCCCTGATCATCAACTAAAATTACCCCCTAGATTCGGTGAATTTAATAAAATCTGTAATGGATGAGGCGATCGAGTAATAATATACAGATGAGAAGATGCAGCACACCCTTAACTAAATTCACTTCGTTGAAACTGTGACAGAAGCAAAAAGCTACGAACGACATGAACGCCTGAACCAAGTTCAGGCGACACGTTCTTACAAAGAAACCGTAAATCTGCCCCAAACCGAATTTAATATGCGGGCGAATGCCGTGCAGCGAGAACCAGAATTACAGCAATTTTGGGCGGAAAATCAAATTTACGAGCAACTGTCACAAAATA
The DNA here is from genome assembly GCA_041165225.1 of Cyanobacteriota bacterium. Taxonomy (GTDB): domain Bacteria; phylum Cyanobacteriota; class Cyanobacteriia; order Cyanobacteriales; family Xenococcaceae; genus Waterburya. Next base: position 5,403 of record JBEANW010000098.1, read on the forward strand.
ATATTAAGGATTCTTTTATTCTCCATGATGGTCCTCCCTACGCTAATGGATCGCTCCATATGGGTCATGCGCTGAATAAAGTTCTCAAGGACATAATCAACAAATATAAGTTATTGCAAGGACACAAAATAAATTACATCCCTGGCTGGGATTGTCATGGGTTGCCCATTGAATTAAAAGTCTTGCAAAAGATGAAATCTAAAGAGCGACAAGAATTAACTCCTCTTAAGCTACGGCAAAAAGCGAAAGAATTTGCGATTCAGGCACAAGAAGAACAATGCGCCAGCTTCAAGCGTTATGGGATCTGGGGAGATTGGGAGCAGCCTTATTTAACCTTGACTCCTGATTATGAAGCAGCGCAGATCGGTGTTTTTGGTCAAATGGTCTTAAAAGGGCATATTTATCGCGGTTTAAAGCCTGTTCACTGGAGTCCTAGCTCCCGTACCGCCCTAGCGGAGGCGGAATTGGAATATCCTGAAGGGCATACTTCTCCGAGTATTTATGTAGCTTTTCCTGTTACCCAGTTAGGTGAAGATGCAGCAAAATTAACGCCCTACTTACCTAACCTGAAAGTAGCAATTTGGACTACTACCCCCTGGACTATTCCTGGCAACTTAGCTGTGGCGGTTAATGGTGAGTTGGAATATGCAGTCGCCCAATCTAGCGATGGACAATATCTAGTCGTGGCCAAGGATTTAGTGGAACAATTATCCGCCACTTTAGGAACTGATTTAACCGTCAAAACTACTTTATTGGGGAAAGAGTTAGAGAATACAGCTTACCGACACCCTTTATTTGATCGCGAGAGTAAAGTTGTCATCGGCGGGGACTATATCACCACCGAATCAGGTACAGGACTCGTCCATACTGCCCCTGGACATGGACAGGAAGACTATATCACTGGACAAAAATACGGTTTGCCAATTCTTTCCCCTGTAGATGATGGGGGACGGTTTACGGAGGAAGCTGGTAAGTTTGTGGGATTGCAGGTAATCGCCAAAGGCAACGAAAAAGTTAGCGAAGGTAATCAGGCAATTATTGATGCACTCCAAGAATCAGGGGCGTTACTCAAACATGAGGAATATGCCCACAAATATCCTTATGACTGGCGTACAGGTAAACCGACGATCTTCCGCGCTACTGAGCAGTGGTTTGCTTCAGTAGAAGGATTCCGTGACGAAGCACTAAAAGCGATCGCCGAAGTTACTTGGATTCCACCCCAAGGAGAGAAACGGATCACGCCGATGGTAAGCGATCGCTCTGACTGGTGTATTTCCCGTCAGCGTGCTTGGGGTGTGCCGATTCCCGTGTTTTATGATGAGGAAACCAACGAGCCTTTATTGACAGAAGAAACGATTAATCACGTTCAGTCAATCATTGCCGAAAAAGGTTCTGATGCTTGGTGGGAAATATCCGTAGAGGAACTACTCCCAGAATCTTATCGTCAGAATGGACGCACCTATCGCAAGGGTACAGACACTATGGATGTCTGGTTCGATTCGGGTTCATCTTGGGCAGCGGTAGCTAAAGGGAGAAACCTAAAATACCCTGTGGATATGTACCTCGAAGGCAGCGATCAGCATCGGGGCTGGTTTCAATCTAGCTTACTTACCAGTGTGGCAACTAACGGTATTGCCCCTTACAAGACTGTTTTGACTCATGGCTATGTGGTGGATAAAGATGGCTACAAAATGAGTAAGTCTAAGGGTAATGGTATCCCTCCTATCGTCATTATTGAAGGAGGAAACATCAAACTCAAAGACTATAAAACAGGAAAAGAAAAATCGGTAAAATTCGATCCTAATGGTGCGGATGTGCTACGTCTATGGGTAGCTTCTGTAGATTACACCGCTGATGTTCGTGTTGGAGAAGGATTTATCAAGCAGACTTCTGATAGCTACCGTAAGGTACGCAATACGGCTCGTTTTTTGCTGGGTAATTTACACGATTTCGATCCTAAACAAGATGCTGTAGCTTATGCCGATTTACCAGAGTTAGATAAGTATATGCTGC
>JBEANW010000099.1:0-4444 GCA_041165225.1 Cyanobacteriota bacterium
CTTATCTACGGATGACTCCTCAACCAAACAAATAAGTTACCTGATGGCAACTTAAAAATTAGGGAGTTAGGGATTTAGGGAAAGTTGAATTCTTTTAGATCCCAATTTCCCTATACTTAACTGGCGTTAGGCAAAACAACGAGAAATTGATAGTTTCAGTAAGTTATGCTAAAGCACTAGCTTCGCGTCGTCCTTTAGGACGCAACTTCGAGCTTTCACCTTTTCCCTTTCCCCTTTCCCCTTTATTATCCCGTGGACTAACCGAAAACTTATGGCGATCGCTGTTCCCAATTTGTTGATAGATATTATTCACAATTCATACTATACATTGCCACATCCAGACCGTGATAAATCAGCTTTTTCTCTAGCTTCATTCCTAATTTAGTAGCGACACGAATGGAACGAATATTTCCCGTTTCAATCAAACAGACAAAACGTTGAAAGTTAAATCTCTGTTGCCCATATTCAACTACTGCCTTTGCTGCCTCGGTGGCTAGTCCCTGTCCCCAATATGGTTGAGCTAACCGATAACCAACTTCAACTTCTTTTTGTTCTTCAATAGATTGAATAAAAAAGCCACAGTAGCCAATTAGTTCCTGATTTTGCTTGTGTATCAGGGCGTATAAACCAAAACCATATTCTAAATAAGAGAGCAATCTCTGTTCAATAAACTGTTTGACTTGCCCAGGATTATGAACGCCAATAATCGAAAAGCGCATTACTTCCTCGTCGCCTAAAATTCTCATCAAAGCTTGGTTATCACGAGCAGTAATATATCGCAGGGTTAGTCGAGAAGTTTCCAGAATCTGCATTGGTCACAGCTTAACAATGTGACACTAATGCTAACAGCACCTGGACACCAAGCCAGAAAACTTAAAGCTTCTTGCTTATTTCATGGCAATTTATTGCTTACTTTCCCCAAACCCCCCTAAATCCCTAAATCCCCAAGCTACACCATGTCATTTACTGTCACTATTAGGGGGAATACCTTCCATGTTAATAATTCCTTGAATCACGGAGCCAACAATGGGTGCGGCAACAGTAGAGCCAAAGGTAAATTCGCCATGAGGCTCATCAACCACAGCTAAAACTGCATATCGCGGAGCTTCTACGGGAAATATCCCCACAAAACTCGTAATTTTGGCGGTGGCATCATATCCCCCCTGATCCACTGCCTTTTGGGAAGTACCAGTTTTTCCTGCAATACGATAGCCAGGAATTTTAGCAGCATAACCACTGCCGTCTTCCACCACCTCTTCCATTAGTTCTAAAACCGTCTTGGCAGTTTTGGGGGAGAAAATTTGCTTGCTATTTGGTGGTTGGAAATAATGGAGATAGCCTTTATAGTCCGATAAACCACGAACTACGTGGGGGGTAGTTAATTTTCCTTGATTAGCTAAGGCAGCATGGAGTTGAATTAACTTCAGGGGAGTTAAGGAAAAGCCTTGACCAAAAGCGGCAGTGGCAGGTTCAATTTCGCGGACAGTAAATTCCACTTCATTTTTTAATCTGCCTGGGGTGTAACCAGGGATATCAAAATCCACTGGATCTTCAATCCCTAATTTCTGAAGATCATGATAATAATCCAAAGGTTTCATCCGTCGCATGATCTTAATCATGCCAACATTACTGGAATACTTGAGAATTTCCCCCAGGGATATTTCTCCTCTAGCACCTTCTTTGGCAAAATCATGGTTGCGTACCACAGCATCTTTAATTTGAATTTCTCCCGTATCCTCGAAGGTATCGTCGGGAGTAATTACCCCTGCATCTAAAGCCAGGGCAATATTAATCGGTTTAAATGTAGAACCAGGTTCATAAAGATCGGTAATCGCCCAGTTTTTAAATAGTTCAATCCCGTATTTATAGTAAGTGTTAGGATCGTAGGTGGGTTCAGAGACTAAAGCCATGATCGCTCCATCGCGGACATCCATGACGATTACTGCACCCTTGTTAGCTTTATATTGATCCATCTGCACCTTGAGGGCATTGCGAGCAATTTGCTGTAATCTAAGGTCAATGGTTAGCTGTAGTCGCAGATCGTCGAAGTTGAATAGTTGTTGCGATCGCTCTAAATTCCCTGGATGATATACCGACTTGGAGTTTTCAAAGCTGCGGGTCATTTCCCAGCTAATGGGTTCTCGTTCTAATAGCTTGTTTTGGGTATATTCCACCCCTGCTTGGGGAGTACGAGTGCTATCGAGGTTCACATATCCCGTCACTTCCGCTGCCATGTCTTTGTGAGGATAAAAACGAGTGTAGTTTTGTTTTAGATCCAAACCATCAATTTGCATTGCTGCAATTTTCTCTTTCACAGATTCGGGGAGATCCCCCGCCAAGCGAATTCCCCAGTCCTGTTTAGCAAAGATTGCCAGCAGTTTCTCTGGGGTTTGATTCCGCAAAATTTTTGCCAGTTGTTCAGCGATTTCGGCTGCGGGTACAGGTTTTGAATTACGCTTAAATAGGTGAGGATGGACGTAGAGAGTATAGGTAATGCGGTCTGAGGCTAAAACATTTTGCTGGCGATCGACAATTTGACGACGAGGAATATAAAAATTCAGCTTAGTTGTTTGCTGATCGGTGGCGATCTGGCTTAATTTCTTCCCTTGGGGAGCTTGCTCATATTTAATCACAGGATCGATAACCTGTAGATAGTACAATTTAGCACCTAAAGCAAAGGTGGCAAGCACTAAGATACCCCAGACCACAAACAATCTGGCGATCGCCGAACTAGGGGTGGGCATTCCTCTAACTGCACCAGGACTCTTGGAACCGTGGTGGGACAAATGACGACGATCCTGTTGCTGCTGTTGAGCTAGGTTAGTTGGATTATGGTTATTTGACTTGAAAGGAAATTTAAACTTAGATTTGGGCATAGTTGAGCTTCTAAGCTATCTGACATTTAAGATTAGCCATCGTTTACTATAACCATAAAAATCCTGATTGACAGACAAAACCTTCAGGAAATAATACTGCGGAGAGTTCGGAATTCGGAGTTAGCAAAAGATTATTAATTAGATAATCTGACGGATACACGATTCCATTAAACATCACAGAGCGATCGCCTGGAAATAATGCGCTAGATAAAATCTAAATCTGGGTTTTGCGCCATGATTTCGCTAATTTCTTCGCTTTCAGAGGTTCGATGACCTAAAACTTCTTTCAGAAACAGAGAATACTGCGTGTATACCTGAGTACGATCTTCCTGCTCAACAATGAAAAATGGTGCAGCTTTTACCCCATGTCTTCTCGCCAACTCTAAGCCAGGACTAGAATATTCCCGCTCATCAGCGAAAATTATGTGATTAATGCGATCGCTTAAATTTAATTGAATTAGTTTAGCGGACACTTCTGCTGACTTACGGCAGAGATTGCCATCTGGTCTGATTTTTTTGACGATAGTAATATTCATTTTTATATTAGTTAAATACCTTGATAGGTCGTCCAGGCTTTCCAAAAGTTAAACAGTGCCATTGTTCCCAAAAACAAACTAAAAGCTCTACTGACTAGAGAATTGGGCAGATTGGGGAGTAATCTTGTCCCCATTTGAGAACCTGCCATGCCACTAATGCCCAAAATTAAGCCTGGAACAAATAGAACATTGCCTTTAGCTATATGAAATACGCAAGATGAGATAGTTGCTGCCACAATCACTCCCAAACTCGTGCGGACAGCCGTTTTAATATCTTCGTTTAAGAGCAACATTTGCAGAGGCACCATAATCGCCCCGCCACCAATACCCAAAAGACCTGCCAGAATCCCCGCAATCCCCCCAGTGGAAATTCTCGCAAGTATGGGATTAAAAGCCTTCTTTGCAGATTGCGTGGAACATTGCTTTGCTACAATGCTTGCTTTTAGCTGAATCAAACCAATATTAACCAGCATGAAACAGGCAAAGATGATTAATAAGATATACTCTGGTATTTTCTCTGTTAGGTATGCCCCCAATGGAGCAAAGATAATAGCTGGTATTGCCAGATAGATCACTCGCTGTAGATTGAGGTAGCCCATTTTCCAGTTATAAAAACTACCTGCACTAGAACTCATGATGATGACTAGACTACTGGTAGCGATCGCCTGGGGAAAAGGATAGTTCAAGGCAATTAATAAGGATACAATGATGAATCCGCCACCGATGCCTAATACCCCTGCTAGAATACCTGCCAAAAGACCGCCCCCAGCCAAAATTAGCCAGATTCCTTCCATAACTTTGATTGATTATGTTGATAAAGCTCTAAGCTCTAAGTTTAAAGCTAGAAAGCTTCTGATCAAGGGAAATCTACTGTTTAAGATTATCTTGATGGAAACCACATTCTTTATCCTCAGCATTTTCCCACCACCAGCGACCTTCTCGTTCATGCTGATTTGGTAGTACGGCTCTAGTGCAAGGTTCACAACCAATGCTCATAAAGCCTTTTTCGTGGAGCGGATTGTAAGGTACATT
>JBEANW010000100.1:0-2650 GCA_041165225.1 Cyanobacteriota bacterium
CGATCGCATCTTGCTTAATGGCGATAATGGTCATGTATATCCGCCGACGACCAAGCATCAGGTAAATCAGCCCACTCTCAAGGGCATCCTGTCCCCCACCTATCCTATTGCTACCAAGTTAATGGTTAATCTGGCTCAACCAGAAAGTATTGCCGTTGCATCAAAGCTACCGATAGATGGGGTGGGACTCTTGCGTTCAGAATTGATGCTGGCAGATTTATTGTCTTCCCAAGTGTTAGCCCCGTGGCAGGAATCTTTTCAAAGGCAGTTTGTGGCAATTCTCACCAATTATCTACGTCAGTTTTGCACTGCATTTGCCCCTCGTCCCGTATTTTATCGCTCTTTAGATTTATACAGCCAAGACTCCCCTAATCCTGGTTTAGGCGATCGCGGAACCTATAGTTATTTAGCCGATCCGACTTTGTTTGATCTAGAGTTAGAAGTTTTGCACACCCTGGTAGCAGAGGATCATCACAACATCAAGCTAATTTTGCCTTATATCCGTAGCGTTGACGAGTTCAAATTTTGCTATCATCGTCTCGAAAAGCGGGGATTAACTATTCATGATTCTTTTCAAGTCTGGATCATGGCAGAAGTCCCTTCGGTGATCCTGTTGCTCCCTGAATATATCCGTGCTGGAGTTCAGGGGATTGCCATTGGAACTAATGACTTAACTCAATTACTGTTGGGGGTAGATCGAGAACAACCCCAGTTTAGCGATCGCGGTTTACATGGCAATCATCCAGCGATGCAGAAAGCGATCTCCGAATTAATCAAAACGGCTCATGAATACGATCTTGAGTGTTATATCTGCGGTCAAGCACCAGTGGAACACCCCGATTTAATCGATAAACTAGTTCAATGGGGAATTGATGGCATTTCCGTAGAACCAGGTGCTGTGGCTCAGACTTATAAAGCGATCGCCCGTGGGGAGAAGCGAATGCTTTTGGAACGAGTTCGGAATTAGGAATTAGGAGTTCGGAGTTACCTTTAAAAGCTGAAAGCTAAGAGCTAAGAGCTGGGGCGAAGCCCTGATTACAATTTGCTTGGGTTATTTCGTGACGGTAGCGAAACATCTCTTTCAGTCGAGAATCTACCCACCAGCCTAAGAGTAATTCGGCAAAGAAACCACCAGGAATTTCATAGGCGATCGCATCGGTTAATCTAGTCTTGTTACCCTCTGGAACAAACTCATGACGGTGTACCCAGGAAGTCATGGGGCCATCTGTTTGTTCCTCTACAAACAAAGCATTGGGTATGCATTCGATATGGGTAGCCACCCAAGGCACAGGAATACCCGCCAAGGACAGTCGAAATTCACTAACTGCCCCTACTCCTAAACCTCCTTCACGACGGATGATGGTTACTGGTTGCCAAGGGGGAGTCAACAGATCGAGAATATCAGGACGTTCATGAAACTGCCAGACTGTCTCCACGGGTGCATCGATTAAACTGGAATATCTGAAATTGAGCATTAAAATTTTAATAGCTCTAAGCTTTCGGCTGTAAGCTATAAGCTAGGGTTTGACTTTTAGATTGGTGAATTTAGCAATACTAAATTTACACTAGACTTATAAATAATAAAATATGGAAGCCATCAAGGTTCGTACTTCTAAGAATTTTAAAAGACTCCAGGCGCACTTACGAGGACAGGTAGGAAAAGCGATCGCCGATTATCAGATGATCGAAGATGGCGATCGCATCATGGTCTGTCTATCTGGGGGGAAGGATTCCTACACGATGTTAGATTTGCTTTTAAGCTTGCAGCGTAAAGCACCAGTAAGTTTTGATTTATTGGCGGTGAATTTAGACCAGAAGCAACCAGGATTTCCTCAGCATGTCTTACCAGAGTATCTAGAAGCTTTAAACGTTCCTTATCGCATCGTTGAACAGGATACCTATAGTACCGTCACGAGCATTGTGCCTGAAGGAAAAACCATGTGTGGCTTGTGTTCTCGTATGCGTCGGGGTATTCTCTATCGAGTTGCCACAGAAGAAGGCATTAATAAGATTGCTCTGGGACATCATCGTGATGATATTGTCGAAACTTTATTCCTCAACATGTTTTATGGCGGAAAGCTAAAAGCCATGCCTCCTAAGTTGTTAAGCAACGATGGCAATAATATTGTCATTCGTCCTCTGGCTTACTGTAGCGAGGTGGAAATTCAAAAATACGCTAGTGCGCGCGAGTTTCCGATCATTCCTTGTAATTTATGCGGTAGCCAGGAAAATCTCCAACGAGTACAGATCAAACAAATGTTGCAAACCTGGGAAAGAGAATCCCCAGGCAGAATTAATAGTCTGTTTAATAGCTTGCAAAACGTTACCCCATCACACTTAGCAGATACAGAGTTGTTCGATTTTGCTGGTCTAAAAATCTATTAAACGCCTTGTGTGAATTAAAAAGCTTGAGTTTAGCAGAGATCGAAAACTGCCAACATTACAATTGAGCAACGTCATCCCAGGAATAGCGATCGCTTAAAAAGCTAATGTCTACGACCAGATAAGCGATCGCAGATACTTGAAAGTATTTCACATCAAGGGTTTAAGACAGATAACGTTCCTGGTCAGTGGCTGCCAAAAACTTTAAACTGCGCGATAACACAAGCGAGTTCGGTTAGTCCGCTGCACTAGGTTTGCTATGCCGCTG
>JBEANW010000101.1:0-13096 GCA_041165225.1 Cyanobacteriota bacterium
GGACGATATTTTTCAGTGGCTTCGTGTCCCGTGACAAAAGTGACAGAAGAATTGTAGTGACGATGGGTGACGGGAATTCCCGCATAAGCAGGGGCAGCAATCCCTGAAGTTATACCAGGCACAACTTCTACCTCTACGCCTGCCTGGATCAGATCCGCCATTTCCTCTCCACCCCTGCCAAACACAAAGGGGTCACCTCCTTTCAGTCGGACAACGATCGCCTTGTTTTCTGCCTTGGTTCGCAATAATTCCGTGGTTTCTGATTGGGGTAGAGAATGACGCTCCCGACGTTTCCCCGCATTGATTATCTCCGCTGTGGGGGGAATAATTCTAATGATTTCTGGGCTAACTAAAGCATCATAAATTACGACATCAGCATGTTCTAGAAGGGTTTTGCCTTTCACCGTCAGCAAACCAGGATCTCCTGGTCCTGCACCAACTAAATAAACCTTACCGAGATACTTTGGTTGATTCATACAGATTGATATATGGATAGATACAGATTAGGCTTCTTGGGCAATTAATTCAGCGATCGCGGGGGTTGCTCCTAAAGGTTCCCCTAAGATCAACTCAACATCAGAGTATTCCAGTTGTAATTCTGCAACTTCTTTGGCGATCGCCTCAGTGATTTTGCCAGGAAATAGAAAATAGGGCAAGATGGCAATTTTTTGGCTGCCTAAAGCTATGTTCGTTTTAATTTGCTCGGTAAATTTCGGCATCGTAGACCAAAAAGCTACCTCCGCAGCTAACTGCTGGGACAAGTTTTGATAATACTCCCCAGCGGAGGGTAATTTACTACCGTGGGCAATTAAGATCCGTGTTTTTCCTGATAATTCCGCAAATAGACTCGATAATAAAGCCACTATTCCCGAATATTTACCTAAATATGGGGATAATTCAAGGGTGACTTGATTGTCAAGCTGTTCCATCGCCAGGGCAATTTCCGCAGGAATATCTGACTGGACATGGACTCCTGGAGCTAGGAATAAAGGTACTACCTTAATCCGTTTAAATCCTTGTAGATTAGCTTTCTGGGCAAACTCGATTAGGCTTTGACTCAAAGACTGATGGGCTAACTCTAAAGCAGCTATTTCGATTAGAGGAGTCTGAGGGAATTCGGCAACTTTCGTTGATCTAAATCTTGATTTAGATGTTAATTCAGGCCCCAAACCGAACGAATTCTTTCCTAAGTAATTTTGCTGAGTTAGTATATTCTTGGACTGATATTTAGCGAATAATAAGTTCTTGAGATTTACGGCAGCAGTTTGAGTTCGATAGTCCCTACTACCGTGGAAAACTAGGAGATAAGCGCAAGATGAAATCAAATAAATTACCGAGAGATAGATTAATCGGCGAAACGTATATCCAAAAAATTATAGCGGTGAAAATAATCGGTTCTGTAGCCAATGATATATTTTAAATGCCAATATTAGTATAAATACTGATATAACTGTCGTAATAATTCAAAAGTCATCAGATCACTATATAAAATCTAAATTCCCTAACCGAAATATGTTGAGTAATAACTCTAACGATCAATACGCCAATAGATCCTCATCATCTGGGACTCCTTCAAGAGATTCTTTGGATATTAGTTTTAGCGACTATCTAGTTAAAGTCAGAAGACGCTGGAAGCCAGCATTAGCGATATTTCTTCTAACATTAGGAGTGACTGGAGGTCTGAGCTTATTACAAAAGAAAACATATGAGGCAGAAGGAAAGCTACTATTTAAACAAAAAAGTGCGGGAGCGATCGGAGAAATTGGGAAGGAAGCAGGTACTCTCAATACGATTTTAAATGATCAGACTCCTCTTAGTACTCAGATCCAAGTCTTGGAATCCGAACCTGTGATTCAACAGGTGATTGATCGTCAAAAATTAACCGATAAAAAGGGTGATCCGTTAAGGCCCGAAGACTTCAGGAAAAAACTATTAGCCGAAGTTGTGGGGGGAACAGATGTAGTCGGTGTTAGCTATAAACATCCCGACCCTAAAATAGCATCTAACATCGTCAATACCTTGATGGATGTCTACATCAAGACCCAAATTGCCAGTAATCAGAGCCAGCCTGGGGCTGCGAGAGAGTTCATTGATGGTCAATTACCTCAAGTGGAAGCTAAGGTTAAAACCGCCGAAGAACAAATTTCCGCCTTTCGAGCGCAAAATGGCATTGTTGACCTAGGGGAAGAAAAGAGGGGTTTAGTCGGTAATTTAGGCACGGTCAATCAGCAGATTACCGAAACGGGTTCCAAACTCCAGGGAATGCAGGCTCAATCTGGTGCGCTTCAAGGACAGCTAGGGTTAAATCTAGAACAGGCTGTTAAGGCGAATCAATTGGGTTCTTACCCTGAAGTCCAAAGTATTTTAGATCAGCTAGGGGAGACTGAATCAGGTTTAGCTAAGGAGCGTCAAAGGTTTAGCGATCAGCATCCTGCTGTAATTAGTCTCAATCAAAAGAAAAAAGATTTAACTCTACAGCTTAGAAACCTGATCGCCGTTAATGTGGGTGAAGGAGTTGAAGTTTCTCAAGGGTTACTACGTAACGAAAACGCTGTCAAAGAAAATCAACTCGAAAAATTCATCAGCTTCAAAATCGAAGAGTTAAGCTTGCAAAAACAGGTGGGCGCTCTCTATCAATCCCAGCAAAATCTGGTAGCGCGAGCTAAAGTTTTGCCTCAATTAGAGCAGAAAGATCGCGAACTAGTACGTCAGGCTGAATCGGCAGGAAAAACCTATGAAACCCTGTTAAATAATTTACAAGAAGCGACGATCGCTGCCAACAGTAAAACTGGTAATGCTGATGTAGTCGAATATGCCTCCATACCCGATAGAGGTAACTCAGGGAGAGCGATATTATTGGGCATGGGGTTGGTTATGGGAACATTTTTGGCTAACTTATCAGTTATTTTGCTGGAGATGCAGGATCGCTCAATTAAATCCATAGGCGAAATTAAGAAGAAATTTCCTTATCAAACTGTGGGCATAACTCGCTTAGAGCCACCAGCCTATCATGGCAGAATTATCACCAGGGACGAGCCTGATTCCTTCTCTAGTGAAGTTTATCGGATGATTCAAGCGAACCTGAAGTTTTTGACCAATGATAAGCCCCCGAAAGTAATTTTAATGACTAGTTCGGTGCCTGAAGAAGGAAAGTCCACCGTCACCGCTAATTTAGCAGCAGCGATCGCTCAACTAGGTAGGAGTGTATTGTTGGTAGATGGGGATTTGCGTCGTTCTTCGCAACATCGTCTCTGGGGAGTGGATAACCATAAAGGACTGAAAGATATTGTCACCGATAATGTTAGTCCCCTGTCGGTGATCAAGCATCCCATGCCTAAGCTAAGTCTTTTAACTAGTGGAATGGTGGAATCCAATCCGTTGGCGATCCTAGACTCCCCTGAAATGAGTGATTTTATTGGTCGTTCTCGTCGTGAATATGATCTCATCTTAATTGATGCTCCTCCTTTACCTGTCACGGCAGATGTTTTAACCATTAGCAAGTTGGTAGATGGTATTTTGTTCGTGACTCGACCTGGAGTGGTGGAACAAGAAAGTGCCGAACTAGCTCAAGAGGCTTTGGAAACCACTGGACAGAAAGTTCTGGGGATGGTGATCAACGGAGTCAAGGCCAATGAATTTGATCGTTATTCCTATCATGGTAGATATGGCAAAAACTACTTTGAGAAAGGAAATGTTCAATATGAGAGCCAGAACAACTTTCCGAGCGCTCCCAACTTGTCTAATGTTCCTGATGGCAGTAATTCTAGTAACTCCAACGGTAGTGTGAGCCAAGCCAAGATTTAGTAAATATGACTTTACAACTGCGCGTTTATGTTCCAGAACATCCTTTGATTAAACACTGGCTAGCAGTAGCTCGCGATGTCAACACCCCCTCGATACTGTTCAGAAGTGCTATGGCTGAATTAGGGCGATGGTTGGCTTATGAAGCTATTAGAAATTGGTTGCCTACCATCGAAACTACGATCCAAACCCCTTTGACTCAATGTTCAGGAACTTTTATTAATCCAGAAGTTCCCCTGGGCATCGTTCCTATTATGCGTGCGGGGTTAGCACTGCTAGAACAAGTACAGCAAGTTATGCCCCTGGCAGCGGTTTATCACTTGGGACTGGCGCGTAATGAATCATCCTTAGAGCCAAGCTGTTATCTTAATAAACTTCCCGAGACTTTTGCCGAGGAAACGAGAATAGTTATCCTCGAACCGATGTTAGCCACGGGAGGATCGATTATGATGGCAATGAAGGAGGTCACTAGTCGAGGAGTGAAACCAGATTTTGTGAGGATTATTTCGATCGTGGCTGCTCCTCCCGCTCTTAGGCAACTGAGTGAAAACTATCCTGGGCTAGAGATTTATACAGCTATGATTGATGAAGGATTAAACAGTAAAGGATATATCGTCCCAGGTCTAGGAGATGCTGGCGATCGCGCTTTTGGCACGTAAATAATCCATAATATTGTTAGGTCAGCAAGAATAATAAATCGTTAATCGTTATGGGTCAACAAAATGGTTTTGGTGGTGGATTTATCATCGGTTCGATGATTGGAGCTGTGGTCGGCGGTGTTATAGGCACAGTACTGGCTACAACCAAGGAAAAGCAAATTGCAGGAATCGATAGTTACAAACTACAAAAAGTACCAAAGGGTCAAGAAATGCCCTTTAGTACCGAAGAAAGTATCGAACTAGCTCGCAATGGTTTAGAAACTAAAATTGCCCAGTTAAATTTGGCAATTGACGACGTAAGACAACAGTTAGGAACGGTTAAAGCCTCTTCTGAGGAAGATTAACGACCGCCCAAAATATCCTCTAACAAAGCTTGCAGCCTATAGCTTACAGCTTATAGCTAAGGCAAAGCCTTTCATTAGTTGTTAGCGGTTAGTTATTAAGGTAGAATTGCCGAGTATTTGCGTTGACTATCGGCGATCACTCATCGTGTTTAAACTAAAGTGGAGCAAACAAGTAATTTCCCATCCCAAGATTACCATCAGGTATTAACTGAATTTGATCGTAATTTAGTAGCTACCTATTATCAACGAGGTAGAACTAATCTGAAGCTGAAAAATTATACGGCGGCGTTGCAAGATTTTAGTACGATTCTAGAAATCGATCCTCAAAACGTCAAAGCCCATCTAATTCGGGGCTATACCTACGGTGAAATCAAAGACTTTAACCAGGAAATTGCTAATTATAGTCAAGCAATTGCCCTCAATCCCAAGCTGGCTAAAGCTTATCGTAGCAGGGGCTTTGCCTATGGGATTTTACAACAGTATGACCAGGCGATCGCTGACCTTAATCAAGCAATAGAGCTAGACCCCAACTATGTTCAAGCCTATTTTAATCTTGCCTGTATCCATCACCTTTTAGGGCAGCATCATTTTGCCATTGTCGATTTTACCAAGGTAATTTATTTCGAGCCACAAAATACCCAGGCTTATTATCGTCGGGGAAATATTTATCAGTACCTTGAAGATTATCAACTTGCGATTGAGGATTTTACCAAGGTAATTGTTAACGATCCTGACCATGCTCAGGCATACCGTAGTCGAGGACAGGCGCATTTCGAGCTAAAAAATTATCACAACGCCATTATTGACTCTAGCCAAGCAATTTTTCTGGAGCCTCAAGATTGGCATTCTCTTTATTACCAAGGACATGCTTACCGTCAATTAGGAGATTATTTTAGCGCTGGAGCAAGCTACAGTGAGGCAATTAAACTGAAACCTGAGTCTGCTTCGATTTATCAAGATCGTGGCTATGTCAGGGGTAAACTCAAAGACTTTGAGGCAGCGATCGCCGACTATTCTCAAGCCCTGAAATTAGAACCCAAAAATCCTAGCAGTTATTATCATCGGGGTAACGCTCATCATTTTTTACAACAATATCCCCAGGCGATCGCTGATTATAGTACTTGTCTTGAGCTAGAGCCAAATTATAATCAGGCTTATTATAATCGGGGAGTGACCTATAATTCACTACAAAAATATCAAAAGGCAATTGATGACTATGATGTGGCTCTAACCGCCCAGTCTCAATCACCAGTGATTTATAATAATCGTGGTATTGCTTACCAACAACTGCAACAATATCAACGAGCGATCGGCGACTATACCCAAGCTATCCTTTTTGACTCGAACTATGGTGATGCCTACTACAACCGAGCCTTAGTTTATCAGCTCCTAGAAAATCAACAAAAATCCCTGAAAGATTTGTCTACAGCCCATAATTTGTTTTTAAAACAAAAGAAGGTTAGCCTAGCACAGCGAACTTCTGCGATGATGCAACAATTAGATCGAGAATTGGCTCGAAGAGTTTAAGCAGTCATTTATTAAAAGCTATAAGCTTTAAGCTGTAGGCTCTAAGCTTTTTAATTGAGTACCTGCTCCCTGGCTTGTAGCTTAGAACTTATAGCTTAGAGCTAGGGCAAAGCCTTTATTAGTAAAAATTATAATTTAAGAATTATGGCTATAGAATGGGAATCGTCAGACTATCAAGATGCTCTGAGGGAGTTGAACCGTGAGCTAGAGCAAAATCCCGATCGCCTTGATGCTTATTATGCTAGAAGCGAACTATACTATAGCGTCGAGGACTATGATGCTGGAATTAAAGATCTCAATGCGATCTTGCGACTCAATAGTCAAGATGCCCTAGCTTATATGTATCGTGGCTATGGTTACGGACAGTTAAACAACTATCCCCTGGCAATCGACGATTACAACACTGTCTTAAGTTTATCCCCCAACTATAGTAAGGCTTATTTTAATCGCGGTACGGCGTACCATCAATTAGAGCAGTATCAACAGGCGATCGCCGACTTCGATGCAGCCATCAGCCTCGATCCTAACTATGCGTCCGCTTACTATAACCGAGCGATCGCCCATAATCAACTAGAGCAATATCAACAGGCGATCGCCGATTACACCGCAGTAATTCGTCTCCAGCCGAAGGACGAAGCAGCCTACTATAACCGAGGCAATACCTACAATAAGGCAAGACAATACCTCGAAGCTCTAGCCGATTATAATCAGGCAATTGCTCTACAACCCCAAGATTTAGAAGCCTACTACAATCGCGCCAATGTTTACCATAAAACCCAAGTTTATCCCCAGGCGATCGCCGACTATAGCTACATCATTCGAGCCAATCCTCGTCATGCACCAACCTATTACAATCGCGGAACAACTTATCTAGCGACTCAAGACTTTTCCAAGGCGATCGCCGATTTCACGAAGGCCATTAACCTGAATCCCCAATACGCCGAAGCCTATTACAATCGTGCGGTGGCATCAAACAAACTGGGAGAATACCAAAAAGCGATCGCCGATCACCAACAGGCAATTAAACTGAAGGCAAACTATGCCGAAGCCTATGGCAATTTAGGACTGGTGTATCAAACAATGGGCAATAAACGTCAAGCAATTAAACATCTCCAGCAGGCAGCAATCCTTTTTAAACAGCAAAACAATCAAGCTTTATTCCAATATGTGGAAGATAAGCTATTATCCCTGCGCTCAAAATAAATCCTCCGAAACGATCTCAAATAACGATCTCAAACTATAGTGGCGGTTTGGGAAGTCATGGTTTTTAATCGGTAGGATGATACTAAAATTATAATCAGGACTATGGGTTAGGTTTATTTATGAAACAGAGATATTAAAGCTAATCCCTTCAACTAAAATTCATTACACAAGACAAATTTAATCACCTTAATTTAGCTAAAATATGCAGCCTACCGACCAAAGTAAGTTTACTGAACAAGCCTGGAATGCGATCGTCAAGTCGCAGGAAGTTGCCAAATCATTTCAGAATCAGAACTTAGAGGTAGAGCATTTGATTTTGGCAGCTATGGCACAGGAAGGGCTGGCGATCGCCATCTTAGAAAAAGCAACTGTGGATGTAATCAGACTCCAGCAGCAGCTAGAGATGTTTACTAAACGTCAACCGCGCATTGGCTCTGCTCAACTGTATTTAGGGCCAAGTTTGGATCGGATGTTAGATCGAGCGGAAGACTGTCGGGTTAGCTGGGGGGATAACTTTATTTCCATAGAGCATATCCTCATGGGGTTCGCCGAAGATGCGCGGATTGGCAAGAAATCTCTCCGTAGCTTTAATGTGGATTCCCAGAATTTAGAGGTGACCATTAAGTTAATTCGAGGTTCTCAGAAGGTAACGAAACAGAACCAAGAAGAACAGTATCAGGCTTTAGAGAAGTACGGGCGAGATCTCACGGAACAGGCAAGAGCAGGGAAATTAGATCCCGTCATTGGTCGAGATGAAGAAGTCCGTCGGGTGATTCAAGTGCTTTCCCGTCGCCAGAAAAATAACCCTGTCTTAATTGGGGAACCTGGGGTGGGTAAAACAGCGATCGCCGAAGGATTAGCCCAGCGGATCGTTAACGGTGATGTGCCTGAATCTCTTAAGGATCGTCAGTTGATTTCTCTCGATATGGGGAGCTTAATTGCAGGAGCAAAATATCGCGGGGAATTTGAAGAGCGTCTGCGAGGAGTATTAAAAGAAGTCACCGAATCTAGTGGACAAATAGTTCTGTTTATTGATGAGGTACATACTGTGGTGGGGGCAGGGGCAAAAGAAGGCTCTGGGTCGATGGATGCAGGCAACCTACTCAAACCGATGCTAGCGCGGGGAGAATTGCGCTGTATTGGGGCAACTACCCTGGATGAATACCGCAAGAATATTGAGAAAGATCCTGCCCTAGAAAGACGTTTTCAGCAGGTATACGTCAAGCAACCCTCCGTTGAGGATACCATTTCCATCCTGCGAGGACTCAAGGAAAGATATGAGGTACACCACGGGGTAACTATTACTGACTCAGCATTAGTGGCAGCAGCTACCCTGTCTCAACGTTACATTACCGATCGCTTTTTACCCGATAAGGCGATCGACCTCATTGACGAAGCTGCCGCCAAATTAAAAATGGAAATTACTTCTAAACCCAGTGAATTAGAAGATATAGACCGTCGGATTATGCAACTGGAGATGGAAAAAGTCTCCCTCAGCGGCGAAAGCCAACGTTCAGGGGTACTAACCATCGATCGCGCATCGAAAGAGCGATTGAGTAAAATTACTGCCGAAATCGAAACGTTAAAAAGTAAGCAGTCAGGTTTGTCCGCTCAATGGCAATCAGAAAAAAACTTGCTGGATGAAATTAATGCTCTGAAGGAAGAAGAAGAAAAAACTCGTTTAGAACTAGACAAAGCTGAACGAGCTTTTGACCACGAAAAAGCAGCCCAATTAAAGTATGGCAAGCTGGAAACTTTGCAACGAAATCTAGAAGCAAAGGAAACCAAGCTCATCGACTTGCAATCCGAGGAAACCACCCTCTTAAGAGAACAGGTATCAGAATCCGACATTGCCGAAATCGTCGCCAACTGGACGGGAGTACCCATTAACCGTCTCCTAGAATCGGAAAAACAAAAGCTACTGCAACTAGAAGGACATCTCCATCAACGAGTCATTGGACAGCAAGAGCCTGTATCAGCAGTAGCGGCAGCAATTCGCATGGCAAGAGCAGGGATGAGCGACCCTAGTAGACCCATTGGTTCATTCCTGTTTATGGGGCCTACAGGGGTGGGTAAAACAGAATTGGCCAGAGCCTTAGCAGCGTTTTTATTTGATAGTGAAGACGCGATGGTGCGGATTGACATGTCTGAGTATATGGAGAAACACGCCGTGTCTCGTCTAGTGGGTGCGCCTCCTGGGTACGTTGGCTTTGAAGAAGGGGGACAGTTAACCGAAGCCGTGCGCCGTCGTCCTTATTGCGTGGTGCTATTAGATGAAGTGGAAAAAGCCCATAAGGATGTCTTTAATATCTTGCTTCAGGTACTCGATGACGGCAGAATTACCGATTCCCAAGGGCGAGTAGTGGATTTTCGCAACGCCATCATTGTCATGACCAGTAATATTGGTAGCGAACATATCTTAAACGTCAAAGGCAACGACCAAGACTATGACAAAATTCAGAATGAAGTAACTCAGGCACTTCGAGGTCATTTTCGTCCCGAATTTTTGAACCGTATCGATGACCTAATTATCTTCCACGGCTTGAAGAAAGAGGAACTCAAGGAAATTGTCACCATTCAAATGAAAGGTATTCAGCGGCTATTGCAGGATCAGAAAATAGACATCGAACTGACGGCTGCTGCCCAAGACCGAATTGTTACCATCGGTTACGATCCTGCCTATGGTGCGCGTCCCCTCAAGCGAGCAATTAGAAGAGAATTGCAAAACCCCATTGCCACGATGATCCTCGATAGTACCTTCACTCCTGGGGATAAAATTATCGTTGACTGTGTGGAGGATAAGCTGGTTTTCCATAAAGAAGCCACCCCTCAACCTCTGCAACTTGAGCAGGCAGAACCTTTAGCACCAGTCAAACTGGAACAACCCCAGCCAGGAACAAAAAAGCCTACGGAAAATAATCCTATCTCAAAACCAAAATCAGAAGAAAAATCAGAAGTAGTTTCCTCCGAGATTTGATTTAATGTATGTAGTGAGCTAGATAAATATGCAGCTTACTAGTCACTACAGTTTAAAATCTCTGTTTAAAAGGATATTTAGAAGGTTTCAGCCTTGGAACTAGAACTAGAACCACTGAATTGTCCTTCGACAACTAAAGTACCTGTGGAAGTGGAAGTTTTAGTGTTGGTACCGAAAGCTTCGGCGCCTGCGGTAGCTTCAGCTAGGTTGTAAGGGCGTTGGTAGTAGTAACCACTCCAGCCACCTTTAACTTCGGCTTCAGTAGCGGACTCGATGTGTTGTAGGTCGGAAATAATCATTTGTTTTACCTCTTGTTGTTTGTAAGTTGTTGTTGTTCGGACTTGTTAGTTTAATGTATGTAGTGAACTAGATAAATATGCAGTTGCTAGTCACTACGATTCAAAATCTCTGTTTAAAATCTCTGTTTAGAAGGTTTCAGACTTGGAGCTAGAACCAGAACCACTGAATTGTCCTTCGACGACTAAAGTACTTGTGGAGGTAGTAGCTTTAGTATTTAGACCGAAAGCTTCGGCTCCTGCGGTAGCTTCAGCTACGTTGTAAGGGCGTTGGTAGTAGTAACCACCCCAGCCACCTTTGACTTCAGTTTCAGTAGCGGACTCGATGTGTTGTAGGTCGGAAATAATCATTTGTTTTACCTCTTGTTATTTGTAAGTTGTTGTTGTTCGGACTCGTTGTGGTGAGCCTCGTTAATCTAATGTATGTAGTGGACTAGATAAATATGCAGCCTGCTAATCACTACTGTTCAAAATCTCTGTTTAAAAGGATGTTTAGAAGGATTCAGACTTGGAACTAGAAACAGAACCACTGAATTGTCCTTCGACGACTAAAGTACCTGTGGAGGTAGTAGCTTTATTGTCGAAAGTGTCTGATCAGAAACTTCAAAAACTAGCGATCGCGTATAGACAAATCCGATTCATATTAGTCAGACTAATAGAACCTAAGAAATCAATTATTTCTGGCAATTATCACAAGTGCCACAAGAAAAACTCTGGGCTTCTTGGCTAAAACCAAAGGCTTGGAGTAAATATTGCCACCGACATCCTTTGGTCTGAAGATATTGTTGCATTCTGGTCTGATGGACTTTTTGGCTACGAGCTAAACTATCTACGGTGGCGGGGGATGACTGTTTACGGTAGTTAAAAGGATCTGACCAGGAAACTAAACCCAAACTGTGTAAAATTCCCAAAGTGATTTCTGCTTCGGGATACTGCTCTTTAAGCTTGGCAATATTTCCTTGGTGGGGTATTTGTTTGATTAGCTGTTGTGCCTGGCGATATTGCTGTGCTAGCTTACCCGTGAAAAACTGACTCCGCTGTTTATCTTCAGGATCGAGTAATCCCGTGGGTTCACTAATTAAAGTTAGAGCCTGGGCAGGTTTTCCATCTCGTCCCCCTCTACCAACCTCCTGCACATATTCCGCTAGTAATTCTGGGGCGTGATAATGAACGACGAACCTGACATTCGGCTTATCAATCCCCATCCCAAAAGCAGAGGTACAAATGACAAATTGGGTTTCCCCTGAGATCCAGTTTTGCTCAATGTTTCTTCTTGCCGTGGTAGCCAATCCTGCATGATAAGCAGCAGCCTCATAACCCAAGGATTGAAACCAGATTGCCAAGGTTTGACTATCTTGACGCGATCGCACATATACTAATCCAGACTGATTTTTATGGGCTTGAATAAACCGTAGCATCTGTTGTTTTCTGCCCCTAGGAGTCCAGACAGTTTTGATCTTTAAACTGAGATTTTGTCGATAGGGACTAATTAAAAACCGTTCAGGTTGATTTAACTCTAAAGCTTGGATAATCTCTTGTTGTGCCTGGGGATCGGCGGTAGCGGTAAAAGCAGCGATCGCAATTTTTGTCCCTGTCGGTTTATGCTGCAAAAGACTCCGACGAACTGCTCCCAAACGTCGATAAGCAGGACGAAAAGTAGTTCCCCATTGAGTTAGACAGTGAACCTCATCCAAGATAATCCCTGTAATCTTAATCTCTGGATTCGCAATGATTGACCAAATCGGCAAACTGAGTAGAGTTTCAGGAGATAAATAGAGTAGGCTTAATTCTTGTTGAGCGATCGCTTGGAGCGTTTTTTGTCTCTCGCTTCTGGGTAACTCGCTATGGAGTAACGCCCCCGATAACCCCAACTGCCGTAGCTGCTGGACCTGATTCTCCATCAACGCTACTAACGGAGAAACCACGAGAGTTAAACCTTGTTGCAACAGCGCTGGTAGCTGAAAACAGATCGACTTACCACCTCCTGTAGGCAAAATGATTAGCGCATCCTTACCCCCTAACAGAGTTTGAATAATCTCCCCTTGAGGCGGTCTAAAATCTTCATAACCCCAAATCTGCTGAAACTTTTCCCTAGCCGACTGCAAAGTAATATCCATTAAATTATCATCTCTTCTCCGAATTCCGAACTCCAAACTCCAAACTCAACCAGACTTTCTAACTTTAAGCCACAAATCTTGATATTGCTGCTCTGTTTCGGGTTTGAGGGGCAATAAAAACTCGCTCTGGTCTGAATTTAAAATTGCTGAATTCAAAAAAACATTGTCTTTT
>JBEANW010000102.1:0-3517 GCA_041165225.1 Cyanobacteriota bacterium
TTCATCCCAAAGCGACTTTTTGTGCCATCGGTAGAAAAAATAATTGGCTCATTAACACCAGATTCAATTAAACTTTGGGTTAATTCGGGATTGCTGTATTGTTCAGTGGGAACGAGCAAGATTAGGTCTTTCAATGCAGCTTGATAGGTGATTCTTTTCATGATTAACTCAGCTCTTTCGTTATTGCTTGGAAGAATATCAATCCGATAATTCTTGGTCGTGCGACCATTTGAATTTGTAATTGAATTTGCCTGGGATCGCTTTTGGCTGAAGCATTTGAGAATTGAAGTTTAGCGAAGTTTTTTAACAGCCAGATAGCCAGAAAAATTTATTTATAGAGTCTAGGGAGATGCTTCTAAATACAAGCCAGAACGCTAGATTTAGAATTTACTATGTCAAAACTTTTTGAACTAAATAAAAGTTTTAACAACTACATTGTATTCATCTCCGAAATTTTACTCATCCGTGTGATCACTGAATTTTAATTACTTTAAAAAAAAGTGAAATCAAGATTTGCTGCAATTTAAATCAAAATTAATTGCGATGTGGATTCATAGTTGAATTTAGATAGGTATTGATCGCATTTGTCATATTCTTATTAGTAAGAAAGTATCATCACATATAGATTACTCGATTATACTATGGAAGAGAACCCATTCCTTCCTTTGGTTTGAATAAGCTGATGGTATTTTAGATCTGAATTCTGAGTCTATTCCTATTTTATTGATAGTGACAAGAGGGATCACAGATCGTATTTAATTAAATTTTAAAAACTAAATATTAAACTTAAGTTTAGTGTAGTTTAATATTTACCATGATAAGCAATAATACTTAACTGCCTAGCCAATTAAGCTAGCGATCGCGTATTTTTACCACTGAAAAATTACTGAGAAAAAATCAATCAAAAGCTGCCGCTATATAATCCTTGATGGTTAACTGATAGCCCTCCACCATAACGGATTGACCAATTTCAAAGGGAAGCATCTGGGCAAGATCCAAGTCTGCATTTATGGATTTAGAAACCGAGGATTGATAGCTGACTAGTGCCACATCAAAGCGACAGGGTAATTCAGCCAAGAGAGGATGTTTGCTTAAAAATAAAGATGCGGTTTGAATTAACTTTTGCTGTTTATTAGCGTCGATCGCCAGTAATCCATCTGCATCCCAATTATAAACACGGCGGGTTTTCACTTCGACAAAGGCGATCGCCTGAGATGTCTGATCTTGTGCAATTAAATCGATTTCTCCCCAGCGGCAATGCCAGTTATACTCCAATAGCTGATGATTTTTTAGCTGCAACCATCGAGCAACTAACTGTTCTCCTAAAGTGCCGATTTCTTTCATCTAATCCAATTATTGAATTGACAGACTAACTTACTTGCGATCGCATCACTGTCCATTCTAGAGCGATCGCGCCTTTGTGGGGTAAGCAAAATAATCTAGAACAAAAACAGCTTCAAGTAGAGCTAAGATGCCCACCAATTAACCAATGTAGATAATTCAATTGCGGTCAATAAAAGCGATCGCCCTGACCTAGCGATTGTCTTGAAAGTTAATTCTTAATGCCAACTCTGGCATAACAAGCTTCTGCTTCAGCTATTTTCCCTTGGCTGTTCAATAGTTTGCCCAAAGCTACATAAGCCTGAACAAAATTAGGGTCTAGTTTAATGGCATGACGTAAACAGGCGATCGCTTGGTCTACTTGTTCTAGCTTTAAGAGTTGTCGTGCCAAACTAAAGTGTTCTTGTGGTTTGGCTAAATCTGGCTCTAGATTAAAAGCTTCGTACCAACAGAGTATTGCCTGGTCTTGTTTTTCAATTTTGCCGTAAGCCCGTGCTAAATTACGATAGGTTTTACTGAGATGAGGATCGAGTTCTACTGCTTCTTGATAGCAGCTAATGGCTTTAACCCACTGTTGTTTTTGAGCATAGGAACTGCCTAGGTTATTCCACGAACTAGCTGAATTTGGCTGTTGTGCTGGGGGGAATGGTTGCAGAGTTTGCCTCGATTGATTGTCTGCTGGACTTTCTAGTGGAGGAACAGCATCTGCTGCTGAGGATGCGATCCTTTGGGGTGGGGCAACAACAACCTGGCGTTTGGTCTGATTCGCAGATTTTGCTTGAGACAGGAGATGTTTAATCGGTTTATTTAGAGCCAAATTATCGTCGGCAGATTCACCATTCGATAAAGAAATTAGCTTGTGATAGAAAATTACCGCCTGCTGCCATTCTTCTAATTCTTCTAAGATTTTTACTAGCTGTGCCAACTGAGTTGTGGCTTGGGGATTAAGCTCTACTCCCTGAATATAAAAAATACTAGCTTCCTTGAGCTTTCCTTCTGCATAAAGGCGATCGCCAAAATTAAAATATTCGGTGGCGGAAAACTTTTCTGGTTCTAGATTTACCGCTTGACAAAGACATTCTAAGGCTTGTTTCGACTCGCCCAATTCTTCCCAAATACGTGCCAGGCTGCGATAGGCTCCCGCAAAATTAGGATCAATAATTACTGCCTGTTGGTAATAGTCTAAAGCCTGTTGCCAATTTTTCTGATCAGCATGGAAACTGCCTAAATTAGCGTAAATCGGTGCAGAATTAGGATTAATTTCCAATGCTTTTGCATATACTCCTAAAGCCTCTGCTTTCTTACCTTTGATCTTCAAAATATTGCCCAAAATTTTATAGGCATCGGTATTTTGAGGATTCAAATGCAGGGCATTTTTACAGGCAGCGATCGCCTCCCGCCAATGGCGATCTTGAAAATAAATCCAGGCTTGCTCGACATAAATCTGGGCGATCGCTTTTTTCTGCTGTTGATTTGTGAGATCTGGTTGATTAGTCGATTTAATCAGCGCCAGAGAATGCTGGAGATGTTCTAAAGTGTTCTCTGGCTTGCCATTTAGAGGAACGAGGTTGGAGGATTTTAAAGTATTGTTCATTAAAAAGCCATGAGTAAAATAATTTGACGCTGCACAACGAATCACCGCCAACTTGCACAGTGGTTAACGATGGTCAATCTTATCCCAGGAAAATATCAAGCGCCAGCTTTCTTCGTCGTTGCCACTCGGAAACTAAAAACTAATCGAAATTCCCCGACTATTCATCATCTCGACAAACAACTCTGTGGATAATGCTTGTTCCACTGGATAGATACCTGGTTGCTTTAGTCTTCCCTCTAAAATCAATTGGGCGATCGCTCCTGTTCCTGCTCCTGCGGCGATCGCTGTGTCATGATGTACCATGGTGCTGCAATAACGATAGGGTCGAGAGTCTTTATATCCTGTAATTTCCGCTCTCATTGCCACCCCAATACCGCTAAAGCGATCGGTCACTTTGGTCATGGCGTAACTGACTTGGGCAAAGAATTCGATACCTTGAGGACTAGTCACCCAAGCTTGAGGAAAAATATGAGCCGTAATCCAAGTTAAATGATTATACCAGTCGGGAATTGAGCCAAACTTAGTAATGACGGTATTTACAGGAAAAGAATCCGCAAAGGTATAGGTTTCAGGCACATCAAA
>JBEANW010000103.1:0-3828 GCA_041165225.1 Cyanobacteriota bacterium
GGTACGCCTCTTGCTGTCTTATTAGTGCTAGCTCTTTTGGTTCTGGCTCGACTTCAGACGATTTTAGAATTAATTGCGATCGCCATTTTATTGTCGCTGATTTTACAAACCTTACTCCACCAGTTAGAAAGATTGATTAAGCGCCGTTGGTTAGCGGTTTTGGCTTTAGTGATGGGCATCTTTGGTTTATTGATACTATTGCCGATAGTCATTCTGCCCGATTTTCTAAATGAGTTTCAAAAACTTTCTTTAAAGCTACCAAGCTATTTAAGTAGTCTAACTGAGCAGTCTCAGCACCTCCACCAGAAATATAGTTTTATTCCTGATGTTTCCCAAGAGATTGCCAAGCTCAATGATTTTCTCTATGGTCTATTAAAATCGGTTCCTCTGATCTTAGAAAAGGCTTTTGGCATTACCATTGAAGCTTTTGCGATCGTGATTTTAGCTCTGTATATTACTTATGATCCTGAATTTTTAAGTGAAGGATTATTGCGATTGATTCCTCGCCGTCGTCATCAGCAAGTGAGACGTATTCTTGAAACCATGAGATTGCGACTCCAAGGCTGGATGAACGGTACGTTTCTGGCAATGCTATTTTTTGGTGTGGGAGTAGGGATAGGACTCTGGTTACTTGGTATTCCCTTGTCCCTCCCCTTTGGTATTCTTGCAGGTTTGTTTGGCATAATTCCTTTTTTTGGTAGTTTTATGGGTGGCTTTTTGCCCGCACTGGTGGCACTGACTATCTCACCGTTGAAGTTAGTATTGGTATTGGTTCTGTTTTTACTGGTCAACCAGATCGATGCTCATATTTTTCAACCTATCGTTGTGGGGCAAAAGGTTAATTTGCATCCAGTTGGCGTTGTGATTGCAGTTTTAGTGATGAACGAATTGCTTGGGATTATTGGTTTAGTCTTCGCTATTCCAGCTACGGTAGTCATTATGACTCTGTTTGATGAATTTACCTCCAAACCAAACCTGGCAGAATCTGCTTTAGTCGAGCCGACCGAATCATAGTTTTTTCCCCAAGTTGAGCAGTAAATGAAGAAATATAACTAAATAAAAAATAAAAGAATAGATTAGAAATTTTTATTAAGTAAGTAGGTTCCAAACAACATGAGCAAAAAGGTTGATGCTAGTCTATAAAAAAGTGCAAGAAGCCATTGCTTAGTGAAAAATAGCTTTAAGAGAAACAAGACTGCAATTTTTGCCCCAATCTTGCTTCTCCCTCTTCGTTGCTTTGGTTGGGAATTGGTTTTAAACAAGATGCAGGAGTCTAAACTATGAAACCACTTAACTGCACTAGTGCAGATTTTGAGCAAGCTGCTTTAGCTAGATTTCGTTCTTTAGTAGATTTTTTGCCTCAAAATAGCAAGATTTCCCGCGAGTCGTGGGGTCGTTCTACAGTCTTGTGCTTAGATTTTGCTAATTGTCCTCATTTGTTCACCGTAGACCAAGAACAAGCCCGTTGTTTATCCCAAGCGATCGCCACATTAGGACTGGCTGATTCGATGATTTTTCGGCTAGGGAGCAAAATTGTCGGTTGGCGGAAAGTTACTCCCTAGTTAAAGTAGGGCTGTTTCATTCTTGTTCCATAGAGCTAAATAGGGAGTTAGGGAAAATACTAATAATATTGAGTTTAGCTAAACCGTAGAGAGGGAAAAGAGATCGCTTTGCTAAAAAGATTTCAAATCTGACCAAAACTTACCTTTTTATGATTGAAGGATAACATTATAAGTCTCCCTGATCCTACTGCATGGCACTGTGACATTTAATAGAAAGTTATAATATATTTGTATTGATCTTGGTTGTCATTGGACAACTCAACGAGTATAATCTGAATTGTAGACGTGAAAAACCATCCCAATAAAGAAATTAATGATGCTGTAAAATATGCCGTTGAAAATGGATGGGAGGTTATAGAAGCTGGTTCTAGTTCTCATGCCTGGGGGAGGTTGAAGTGTCCTTATAATGATCCTGATTGTAGATGTGGACAGTTTTGTCTTAAGAGTGTTTGGTCTACACCCAAAAATCCTCAAGATCACGCAAAACAACTACGGCGGATTGTAGAGCGCTGCATAAATAAAGATACTGTTCCATAAAATTTTAATATTATGAACGAATACGATTTTGCAATACATTTTAAACTAGCTGATCATACTGTAGATCCAAGTATCTATGAAGATAGGTTGTTTGAAGCAGGATGTGATGATGCTTTGGTGGGAATAGGCCAAAAAGGCTATCTAGGATTAGATTTTATTCGTAGCTCTAATGATGCCATTAATGCTGTTTATAGTGCAATTGAAGATGTAAAAAGTGTTGTACCTGATTCGGATCTTTACTACATCTCTCCCGACGTTGTGAGTATTCCAGAGATCGCAACTATTATGAACTGTTCTAGGCAGAACATTCTCAAGCTAAAAAATAATCATGCAGACACTTTTCCTCTTCCTATTAACAGCGATGGTAGGTTATTAAATTGGCACTTGGCAGAAGTACTCAAATGGTATCAATTAAGAGGAACTATGATCAATACATCTTTGCTAGAAGTAGCAGAGTTTGCCATGCAATTTAATCTAGAAAAGCGATATCAGAATATAAACGCCGATAAAAATTTGCAAGAAAAAGCTCGTGCTTTAGTTTGTTGAGTATTCATTTGAGTTTTAGGGATTTAGTATTTTATAGGTAGGGCGATCGCATTTTTAACCTGTAGAGAGGGAAAAGCGATCGCAAAATTTTCTGTAGTTTGCAAAATTCGAGGAATAGCTTGTTTATCTTCTTTGAGAGTTTGGGCAACATTGAGCTTGTTCCTGTTTGTTATTTATCATCCTCTTAATGCCCTAACCTTTTTTTCACAAGGCAGAGAAACTTTTTTTGACCCGATTTTCCTCTGCTTGGCAGCAGGATTGGGGATTATTTGCACCATAACTTATTATCAAACGGGATCTTTATGGCTACCAGTATTGATACATTGGTTAGTGGTAGTTGTCTGGCTGCTCTGCTTTGATGGATTAACTAAATTAAAATTTCTATAGGATTGCTTGATCTTAATCAAGAAAGATAATTTTCCCGATCATCAATAAAATAATCAAATACAAGCCTGATGGAAGAACTTATAAAATTGCGAGAGAGTATCAAAAAACATGATTTAGTAGCTGCTTTGCAAATTGTTGATGAACTAGAAGAAATGTCCGTAGAAGATAAGCTCAACAAGATTTTTAGCTACATGGTAGTTTTGCTTCTGCATTTAATTAAAGAAGATGCTGAGAAAAGACTAACTAAATCTTGGAAACTTTCAATTAATAATTCAGTTAAACAAATTAATAGAACCAACAAACGACACAAGTCTGGCGGATATTATGCCAAAAAAGAAGATTTAATTGAAATTATTAGTGATGCATTTGAACTTGCTCTTGAAGGGGCAGCTATTGAAGCTTTTGGTGGTGCTTACG
Organism: Cyanobacteriota bacterium; assembly: GCA_041165225.1. Lineage (GTDB taxonomy): Bacteria > Cyanobacteriota > Cyanobacteriia > Cyanobacteriales > Xenococcaceae > Waterburya. The sequence continues at coordinate 3,450 of JBEANW010000103.1, forward strand.
ACGAACAGGAATTATTGAATCTAATTAATACAGAACAAATCAAAGATAAAGCTATTTCTCTCTTGGACTATGCTGAATAATGCTTTTGGAAGACTGTGGGATAACACGATCGCATTTATTAGTCAACGAATTGTTGGTTTTATCTCCCGCAGAGACGCTAAGGCGCAAAGAGTTTTAAGGTTAGAGCAAAAGGCGATCGCTTTATTAATGTTTTGATATTTTTTAACTGACTCGGATCACTGACTTTTATTGAGATTAGACAATAAACTAACAAGATAAGAAAAAATTCAAGTAAATTAAAAAAAAATCAATATGAGCGATTTTGGATTTATATATTTTATTTATGATTTTCAGACTAAAAAAACTAAAATTGGTAAGA
>JBEANW010000104.1:0-6061 GCA_041165225.1 Cyanobacteriota bacterium
GCGGTTTAAAGATTACGATTCCCACTAAGGACGGTCACGCCGAAACTATCATTGCCGATGCGGTGAGTCTCTCCGCGACGGGGAGAAAGCCCGATTTAGCCAATCTTGGTTTGGAAAATACTGGAGTCGAGATCGTTAACGGCGCGGTAGCAGTGGATGAATATAATAAAACCGCTGAAGATCATATCTATGCCGTGGGAGACTGTACCGATCGCATTAATCTTACTCCTGTAGCCATCAACGAAGGTAGAGCTTTTGCCGATACCCATTTTGGTGGTCAATCGCGAAAAATGAGTTACGAGAATATTCCTACTGCCGTTTTCACTACCCCTGAAGCAGCTACGGTAGGTTTAACTGAAGCTGAAGCCAAAGAGAAATATGGGGATGCAGTTAAGGTTTATCGGAGTAAATTTCGTCCGATGTACTACACCTTAGCAGGGAAAGAAGAGAAAACCCTGATGAAGCTAATTGTTGAAACCAATACTGATAAAGTAGTGGGGGCGCATATGGTAGGAGATAGTGCCGCCGAAATAATTCAAGGAGTAGCGATCGCTGTCAAAATCGGGGCTACCAAAGCGGATTTTGATGCCACCGTGGGCATACATCCTAGTTCGGCGGAAGAGTTCGTCACCATGAGATAGAGTACTCATTACTCATTATTTGCGACGCGAAGGACGCGACGTAGGAGCTAATCCTTTAGGGCGAGTCCTTTAGGGCGTAGCTTATCCTTTAGGACTCGTGAATACTTTCCCCCACTGGAGTTTTATGATTCAATAGATATCTGCGCCTTTATTTTGAAACTACTTTATGTGTGCTGAAAGAACCTTACCTAAATTTGATGCTAGTTCTGTCAAGATAACCAAAGAAGAAGGATTCATTCTGTATGAGGATATGGTTTTGGGACGCTTATTTGAGGATAAGTGTGCTGAAATGTACTATCGAGGCAAAATGTTTGGTTTTGTCCACCTTTATAACGGTCAAGAAGCGGTATCTTCGGGGATAATCAAGGCTCTGAGAACCAAGGGGGACTATGTTTCGAGTACTTACCGAGATCACGTTCATGCTTTGAGTGCAGGGGTTCCAGCAAACGAAGTAATGGCAGAATTATTTGGGAAAGAAACGGGCTGTAGTAAAGGTCGTGGTGGTTCAATGCACATGTTTTCTGAAGAGCATGGGCTGTTGGGGGGTTATGCTTTTGTCGCCGAAGGAATTCCTGTTGCCACTGGTGCTGCCTTTCAAAGTAAATATCGTCGGGAAGCTATGGGGGATGAAACCTCTGATGCAGTAGCGGTATGCTTTTTTGGTGATGGAGCTAGCAACAATGGTCAATTTTTTGAATGCTTGAATATGGCAGCATTATGGAAACTGCCCATTATTTACGTAGTAGAAAACAACAAATGGGCGATCGGCATGGCTCACGATCGCGCCACATCTCAGCCCGAAATCTACAAAAAAGCCAGTGTTTTTAACATGGCAGGGTACGAAGTTGATGGGATGGATGTGTTAGCAGTGAATACCCTCGCTAAAGAGGCGGTAGCCCGCGCTCGCGCAGGAGAAGGGCCAACTTTAATTGAAGCCTTGACCTATCGCTTTCGGGGACATTCTCTAGCGGATCCTGATGAATTGAGAGATCCTCAAGAGAAGGAATTTTGGGGTAAACGCGACCCCATTACCAAATTTGCTACCTATCTAATTGAGCAGAACTTAGCTACAGCAGCAGAACTTAAGGCGATCGACAGTAAAGTATCAGCTATTGTCGATGAAGCAGTCAAATTTGCCGAAAGTAGCCCTGAACCGAATCCCGCTGATCTACATCGGTATATCTTTGCTGAGGATTAGCTGCCCCTGGAGTTCGGAGTTCCGAACTATTTATTCTAAACTATATAGATAGATGCACTTACCCGAAGGGAGAGTTGAACAATCATGAGTTTTCCAGAGCGTGATTTACAAAGCAAGCTAGACGAAATGGAAGCAGATCTCAATCAGCAGGCTGATTCTAATGTTGCAGATCCTAGCAAATCTGTTTTGCCCAAGCTAGAAATCAATCCTACTCCTCAAGTACAGGGGTGGATCGACAAAAGTAAAGATCTATTTAATAATCTGCCTCAGTTTGGGAAGGTTGCCGTTGCTGTTGGTGGTGTTTGGCTGGGTTTCTCGATTGTCGGTGCGATACTCCATGTTGTGAGCAGCATTTTTAGTGTGGCAGCGATTGGCGTTGTGTTATATGTCGGTTATCGTCTGTTTACCAATAATTCTGAACCCAATTAGATCTAAATTTGATTACAGCTAATAGCTAGGGCGAAGCCCATTTATTCATACAAGAGGTCTATTGGTCATTGCGGTAGTTGGTATTGGTTTAGATGGTCAGCAAGGATTAACCCAAACTTCACAAGAAATTGTCGAACAAGCTACGGTTTTGGCTGGGAGTAAACGCCATCTCAGTTATTTTGCTGATCACTCTGCACAGAAACTAAATCTAGATAATCTTAATACAGGGATTAAGGCGATCGCCCAATTAAAATTAGACAATCATTCTATAGTTATTTTAACTAGTGGCGATCCACTTTTTTTTGGTTTAGGCAGATTATTATTAGCAAACTTCAAGGTAGAAGAACTAGCTTTTTATCCTCATTTAAGTTCGGTACAATTAGCTTTCAGCCGTCTGAGAATTCCCTGGCAAGATGCCAATTTAATTAGTGTTCATGGACGTTCTATTGATCCGTTACTTAAGCTGCTTAAACAAGGAGAAAATAAGATTGCGGTTCTTACCGATGGTGAAAATCACCCTGGGGCGATCGCTCGTGTTTTTCTCGCCCTAGAATTACCTGTCAACTATAGTTTTTATATCTGCGAAAACTTAGGAGACAAAACTGAAAAGATCAGTCATTTTTTACCTCAAGAAATAACTCAACTCAGTAATTTAGCTGCACAGGATTTTTCAGCTTTAAATGTTTTAGTTCTGCTGCGAGCAGCCCAAGAAGATAATTTAAAAATCGATAATTTACCTCTCATTGGATTACCCGATAGCAGTTTTTTGAGTTTTGATGATCGCCCTAGTTTAATTACTAAAAAAGAAGTGCGCCTAGCTATCTTAGGAGAATTAGCCCTACAACCACAACAAGTAGTCTGGGATATTGGCGCAGGAACAGGCTCGGTGTCGATTGAAATAGCTCGCTTATGTCCCACCTCAGCGATATTTGCCATCGAAAAGACTAGTATGGGTTCGACCCTAATTACCAAAAATAGCCAAAGATTTCAGGTAGATAATATCCAGAGCATTAATGGCAAAGCACCAGAAGTATTGAAGGATTTACCCAATTGCGATCGCATTTTTATTGGTGGTAGTGGGGGAAATCTAGTCGATATTTTGCACACCTGTAGCCAAAAACTCAGAAACAAGGGATTGATTGTGATGGCATTCGCGACCATTGAGTATCAACTACAGGGGATTAATTGGCTGAGTGATCATGGTTGGCAATATCGACTTCTACAGCTACAGATATCGCGCTCTACCCCCGTTAGTCATTTAACTCGTTTAACTCCTCTCAATCCCGTAACAATTATTACTGCAATTGCTCGTTGATGAAGATCAACAATACCTAAAACCAAACGCTCTATAAACTTTCCCTATTGTAGTTTAGTTGTCGGAAATTGACATAAAAGGGATAGTTAGTTCCTAGACTAGGTTATTGATGTTACTCAAAGGTTTGTATAGTATCTCTAATATTTAGTGCTAAATCCTAAACTGAGAGGGATTAGGATATAAATGAGGCGTAAGTTGATTCTACGTTTTTTATGTCTGAAACTGGCGATTACAATAATTCTGGCTCAGAGTTGAAGAGCGATCGCTATATCCAAATATACGTCGAAGCACGCCACCCAGAATTACTCCAAGGTCTGGAAGATTTGTTGGGCTTGGGTTTGATTAATCAGGGACAGGTGAAAAAGATTGCCCGTCAGCGTTTAAGTTGTGCTTTGCCTACTCCTCAAGTTGTCGAATCGTCTCCTACTTCAGCAGCCACTAGTAATTTAAGTAATTCCAGTACTCTTCATAATTCACCCGAAGTTTTAGTCCCTGCTAATACTTTGCAGCGGGTATTTCAGAGTTTTCTCGATGAACTGAGCATTCGTTGGTTATTATTTCTGGGCATCTTTTTGGTGGTGGTATCTTCAGGGGTATTAGCGGCTAGTCAATGGCAGAATTTTCCCAACTTCGGACAATATTTAGTACTGTTGGTCTACACCCTGAGCTTTTGGGGCATTGGGTATTGGACAGGGAAACAAGCTAGTTTAAAATTAACTTCTCAAACTTTAACTGCGATCGCTACCCTTTTAATTCCTATTAACTTCTGGGCAATGAGCCATCTGGGTTTGGGACATAATCCTGGGGAATGGGGAATTATTGTCCTGGCGGTCAGTTGCTTAAGCCTGACTAGCTATGTTTCTTGGTTACGGAGCAAGGGTCTTTTCTGGCTCAGGGTAATGTTTTGGGGGTTAAGTTATTTACAGCTTGGCTGGCACCTGCCTAATTTCCCGTTACTGGCTATCTATGGCGGAATCGGCATTATTTGTCTAACTCACTATCAATGGTTATTGCCACGGCGTAAATATCCCCTAGTGGATTTATTATTTGTCTTGGTGGCATGGTCGTTGTTACTCGCTAGAGTCTTGATTACCGCTAGCGCCTCCCTGGCTAATTACAGTTTGGCGATCGCCATTGGTGCTTGGCTCATCTCTACGATTTATTTAACTCAAGCCAGAAAAACTAAAGCGATTGCCTTAAAACGCCGAGGGACAGCGATGACTGGTGCTTTTGTGGGCAAAGTTGGTAAGATCTGCTGCATTATTTTGTTTCTCTTGAGTTGGTTGATTTCAATTAATGCAGGGCTAGTTCAATCATCCCTCTATTTTTGGCAGACGCTTGGGATTAGTGGGTTGGCAATGCACCTATTTAGTCAACGTCTAACTCTCTATTGGCGCAAAGAAGATTTAACCGCTCTCTTTCTGGTGGGTTTACAAACTTTCTATGTCTGCAAAGAATTAATTCCCATTGGTTTCCGTAATCAAGCTACGGATTTTTTTCTAGGGATAAGTAAGACGGAGTATTTTCCTGAAGCTGTCTTCAGTGTGACTTTGTTTCCCTACATCATCCTGTGGGTGTTCCTCACTAGTTGGCTCGAACGGCAACCAAAAAAACAGCTAGCTAAACATAGCGAATTTCTCACCCTCATGCTAGGAATTCTTTTAACCTATCTCAGCTTAACTAATCCTATTTGGCGATCGCTAAATTTACTGTTATCGACTCTTACTTTAGGCTATGTTGCTCGAATTCGGCGGCCGATTAGCAGTAGTCTAGTGTTGGCAACTTTCTTGTTAGGATTAATTACTCTCATCAATGGGATCGCCGTGATTTTTCCTGACTTAAACCAAGGTTGGTGGGGCTGTATTTTCCTGGGGCTGATGGTCATGGCTTGGGGCTTCTATCTGGCTCAGATCAGACAAAAGCGTAGTCGAGTTGCAACTCCAACTAAGCAAGGCTGTTGGTATTCTGGATTAGGCTTAAGTGCCATTAGCTATAGCTGTTTTTCGGCAGCTAATTCTCCTTACTGGAGCTTGCTCTGGCTGATTACCCCGTTAATGTTATCTTTGATTGCCAAATATACTCCCAATCTGCGGCAACGTCGCCTAGCTACTGCCATTAGTTGTATCGCCCTCATCTTCACTCAATTACTAGTCTTTAATCAGTTGGGAGCAAGATTGCTGGCGTTAGTTATTGCCACGGGATTGATGTTTGTTAACACCTTTAATCTGCGTCGCACCAGTATCACGATTATTCATTTGGGGGTGGCGATCGCTCTGATTGCCAGTCTGTTTGCAACCATCCTTGGGGATAGCTGGAGAGACTATCAACCGTGGTTATCCCTGGGGGGTACGATTATGCTGCTGCTGTATTGGCTCCGTTTAGCTTTATTAAAAATAAGTGATGCTCCTAAATTCGGCTATATTTCTCAACGCAGCGCCTTTGGTATTTTAGGGGTGGGTAGGGAGACGCAAAACTTTA
>JBEANW010000105.1:0-25634 GCA_041165225.1 Cyanobacteriota bacterium
GTCCCGAATAATCGGATCGTCGATACAGCCAATCAAGGTATTACACTGTCCTGCAAAGGTTTGAAAAATATTAATTACTTCCTGGAGATCCTGATAGCGATCGGGATGATCCAATTCAATATTAGTGATCACCCCAATACTAGGGTGATGCTTAACTAGAGAACCATCAGATTCATCTGCTTCCGCGACTAGATATGCTCCCTGTCCACTTCTGGCATTGCCATCCCAAGCATCCACCTCTCCACCGACAATAATTGTGGGGTCAAGGTGACTTTTGAAGAGCAGATAGCCAATTAAGCTGCTGGTAGTAGTTTTCCCGTGGGTTCCTGAAATGGCGATTCCCTGATATTCCTCAATCAAAGCTGCCAAAAGATCGGAACGATGAAAAATTGGACAGCCCAGTTTGACTGCCGCTTGATATTCAAGATTAGTTTGGGCGATCGCCGTGGAACAAATAATCTGGGGTAACACAATTTGAGCAGGACTGCTCAGCACCTCAATTTCTGAGAGGGCAAGCGTTTCAGCGTTTCCTCCTGCTGGCACTGGCTGACGTTTTTGCTTGGGAGTTGGCACAAAAAAATCTAGATTCTTGGCTTCTTGACTATAAAAAATCTTCGCTCCCATCGCTTCTAAGCGATCGGTAATATGACTGGAACGCAGATCAGAACCAGATACTGGCAGTTGTCGTTGAGCAACAATCTGGGCTAAAGCCGACATTCCAATTCCGCCAATACCAATAAAGTGAAATGGTTTTCCTTTCAAATCTACTTTTGCCACTTCTTTGACTCCTGCCATAGCACATATATCTTGGTTGAGGGTTACAGAATACTAACTTGTTTTGAAGTGAAGCACCCTAGATAACCATTGCTGTCAGAGAGACTCCGCCTTGGAACGACGGAGCTTCCTCTGACTTCGTAAACAATACGGGCTATGATAGCAAGAATTTTTGAGACTTAGGGAGAAAAGATGCAGCGCCAGCGAGCAAATCTAGTCTGGAAAGCAACTCAGACAAGAAAATTAAGCCCAAGATTTGTCGTTCAATTGGATTTTGAGCGGATGGCGTAATTGTTCTGTAGTAAAGACAACTATGTGCTTCAGATTATTGACCCAATTAAGGTTGAAATTGATTCTGAGTCAGGTCTTGAAATGTGCTTACTTTACGATATGATGAGTCTTATTAAGAATGTTTTAATGTATTAACCTAATAAAATAGAGGGCAAAAATATAGTGGTTAGAGTAGCAATTAACGGTTTTGGACGTATCGGGCGTAACTTTGTCAGATGTCTACTAACTAGAGGAAATGATACCAATCTAGAATTGGTAGGTCTGAATGATACTTCTGATCCGAAAACCAACTCTCACTTGTTGAAGTATGACACTATGTTGGGGGTTTTGAATGCAGACATTGGTTATGATACCAACTCTCTAATCGTCAACGGCAAAACCATTAAATGTGTCTCCGATCGCAACCCCCTAAACTTGCCTTGGAAAGAGTGGGATATCGATATCATTATTGAAGCTACTGGTGTTTTCCGCGATGCTGAAGGTGCTGGGAAACATCTTCAAGCTGGGGCGAAAAAAGTAGTGATCACGGCTCCAGGCAGTGGTCCTAACATTGGCACTTATGTAATGGGAGTAAACGACGAGAAATATACTCCTGGTGAATTTGATATTGTCAGTAATGCTAGTTGTACTACTAACTGTTTAGCTCCTATTGTTAAGGTTATTAACGAAAACTTCGGCATCATTAAAGGTGCGATGACTACTACTCATAGTTATACTGGCGACCAACGTATTCTCGATGCTAGTCACCGTGATTTAAGACGAGCTAGAGCAGCAGCAGAGAACATTGTCCCGACTTCGACTGGTGCAGCTCAAGCAGTAGCTCTGGTGTACCCTGAAGTAAAAGGTAAGTTAAATGGTATCGCTCTACGAGTGCCAACTCCTAACGTTTCGGTAGTTGATTTGGTGGCTCAGGTGGAGAAGAAAACTATTGCTGAAGAAGTTAACGAAGTACTCAAAAAGGCTTCTGAAAGTTCTCTCAAAGGTATTTTGGGCTACACTGATCTACCTCTAGTTTCTTCGGACTTCAAAGGTACTGATGTGTCCTCTACCGTTGATGGACTGTTAACTCTGGTACTAGATGGCGACATGGTTAAAATCATTGCTTGGTATGACAACGAATGGGGTTATTCTCAGCGGGTTGTTGATTTGGCTGAATTGGTAGCTAAAGGCATGTAAGTTACAAAGCTCTAACAAATTATATTTTTTGCAGACACCTCCCTATGCAAAGTTAGGCGGGGTGTTTTTTTATGTTTCTGAGCTTGCAGATAGAATTAGGAGAATTAAGTAGCTCCTCCTAATTAAACATAAAATAGCTTTGGTTTGGGGATTTGGGGATATCAGTCTCACGTTTAATTAGGTTGACTTACTTACTTCTCACTTGTTAAATTGAGTGTACTCATAACGACTATGAATAAAGGTTATAATTAGTTAAAACAAATTAGCTTGATCCAATCCTCGATCGCTGAAACAGATGGCTAAACTTGCAAAACGACGTTCGGAAAATATTAAGGGTAATTTTTACGTAGATAGCACTTGCATTGATTGCGATACCTGTCGCTGGATGGCTCCAGAAATTTTTACTGAAGTCGGGGAACAATCCGCTGTATACCAGCAACCAAGCAACGAAGTGGAACAGCTTAAAGCGATGCAAGCATTGCTATCCTGTCCTACGGCTTCCATCGGCACGGTAGAAAAACCAAAAGATGTTAAAGTCGCACAACAAAGCTTGCCGATTTTAATCGCGGATAACGTATATCACTGCGGCTATCATGCCGAGAATTCCTATGGTGCAGCCAGTTATTTTATTCAAAGAGCTGAAGGTAATATTTTAGTTGACTCACCTCGGTATTCTCCTCCGCTGGTGAAAAGATTAGAAGCGATGGGAGGAGTTCGCTACTTATATTTAACCCATCGAGATGATGTTGCCGATCATCAAAAATTTCGCGACCATTTTCAATGCGATCGCATTCTGCATATCGACGATATTACTTCAGATACCAAAGATGTAGAAATTCAACTTAAGGGAGTCGAACCGATTCAATTTGGCGACGATGTTTTAATTCTTCCCGTACCAGGACATAGTAAAGGACATACAGTGCTACTTTATGACCAGAAATTCCTCTTTACAGGGGATCATTTAGCCTGGTCAAGATATCTTAATCATCTTTATGCCTTTCGTGCCTATTGCTGGTATTCATGGACAGAACAAGTGCGGTCAATGGAAAAATTAGCCAATTACTCTTTTGAATGGGTATTGCCAGGACATGGTCGTCGCTTTCAGGGCGATCGCGCCATCATGAAACAACAGATGCAGATCTGTTTGGATTGGATGAAAAACTCCGTTGATCCTTAATATCATTTAATTGCAACTAATAGCTAGAGCGAATCCCATTGATTTGATCAAACATTGATCCTGTTAAACAGTTGTTTCGTCTTCAGCAACACAACGTAACGTTTGTTCTCCTGTAATTGCCTGTCTCGGATTATCAATTAATCCTACCTCTAGTAGAGTTATTGCAAAATATATTGCCCATCCCTTAGCACGTTGTAGCGTTTGCTCAGACATTGAGTATTGGGCGATCGCCTCTTGACGGGCGCGGCGATTATTAAAGAGCATCCAGATACAAGCCAGATCTGTGGCAATATCCCCCGATGTAATATCTCCCCAATCAATAATACCTACAATCATCCCCTTTTTAACCAAAATATTACCTGGATGAAGATCGCCATGAAGCCATTTTGCTCCAACGTCAATCGGTGTATTTAAAGCTCTCTGCCAAATACTTTTAATTGTTTTAGTAATCAGATCGGTTTTATTTTCCAATCTCTGCATTCTTTGTTCTATAGCCGTTGCTCGCTTTTTTAATGGCACGCCCCGCACTGAATTTAAAGGGGCATTAGCTGGTGCAATTAAATGTAGCGATCGCAAAAATAATGCCAATTGCCGTGCCTGATTTAAATTCGGTTTTTCTTGATCGGCAGCTAACCCAGTCAGCCAGGGAAGAACACTCCATCGCCAAGGGTATTGTGATGTAGGCTCACCAATTCTGTAAGGAGTTGGAACAGGTATTGTCAGATTGTTTGCTATCTGTGGGAGCCAAGTTTGCTCATTGAGAGAGGCTGCTATTTCTCGACGGGGCAATCTTACAGACAATTTATGCCCCAGTCGAAACATTACATTATCCCAACCAGAATCATGCAATTGAATAGGCAGATTGCTTAAATCTGGATGTTGCTTTTGCAATAAATCAAGTACTAAATCTGTATCTATTGTCACTTCTGATTTTGGTGTCCCAATCGAATTCATTATTGTCTCTTCAATTTCTTGCAACACTACCTTCTTGCGTAAGTCGTAAAAATAAAAATCGGCAAGCTGCTAAATTTATTTGGCAGAGAAAAGCCATGGAATTTTGACCTGCTTATCCCCTCATCAAGTAAAATACATTGAGGTATAAAAACTTATTAAGGAATACAAAGTATTATGAAGCAGCAGGGTGTAGTCGTTTGGTTTACTGGATTTAGTGGCGCAGGAAAAAGTACGATCGCTGATGCATTGACAGAAAAATTGAAGTCTGAAGGATATCAGTTAGAGGTTTTAGACGGCGATGTAATTAGAGAGAATCTCACTAAAGATCTAGGCTTTTCCAAAGAAGATCGAGATACTAACATTCGTCGCATCGGTTTTGTGGCTGAGTTATTGGCGCGCAATGGCGTAATTGTTTTAGTTCCTGTGATCAGTCCCTATCGTAACCTTAGAGAAGAAATGAGAGCTAAGATCAACAACTTCCTAGAGGTTTTTGTTAACGCTCCCATATCAGTTTGTGAAGAGCGAGATGTTAAAGGATTATACAAGCAAGTCAGAGCAGGCAAAATCAAGCAATTTACGGGCATTGACGATCCTTATGAGCCACCAACCAATCCTGAAGTCGAATGTCGCACGGATCTCGAAGAGCTATCAGAAAGTGTTGATAAAATCTTTACTAAGTTGCAAGAGTCTGGCTATTTGGCATAAGTAAACGAGCAAAGCTTGTAGCTTATAGCCTAGAGCTATAAGTCTTTAAATAGATGAATAACGATGGACAACATTTCATTTAGTTCCCTAGACTTGCCTTTAAAAGCAAGTCAAATAGTCTGTTTAGATCATCAATCCAGTAGTCTTTATGGTGAGGTAATTCAATTAATTCCCCACCGTCAAAGATGTTGGTTTAGACCCCTCTGTTTAGTAATCTCAACCGAAACAAGTATTTTAGTTGATCTGCGATCGGGTTCAGATTTGTTGTGGCCAGATAGTTTGTTTCGACCTGCTTTAGACACAGAAATAATTTATCTATTACCACAATTAAAAGATATTAGCCATCATTCTGGGCATAAAATATCCCAGCAAAAGTATCTAAATCAGTTTATCCATCTAGTTTGGCAGGCTCATCAAGATAAGTTTTAAATATCACTAAATGTATTTTTGATTACTATTACTTGCTGCTAATTTGTTAGAATTCGGTTTTGTCTGAGTTTTTACTTTTATGTTCTACTTTTATTAGTATTAAAAAGCAAATAAGTGTTGAGTTGTGGATTCAGTCAATTTTAATACATAATTATTAGTCCAAACTCAATCATAATAAAGCCATGTCGATAATCAGTAGCGGTTTTCTTAATGTTGGTCTAAGCTGGAAGTTCAGTGATTGCCCTGATATAGAAAGCCCGTATATTGGTTATAAATATAAAGTGTTTCTCATACCTAAAGGTGAAGTGGAGTTTTCAATGCATATTATGGATATAAAAAGCGTAAAGCAGTATACATATATCCAAAATTAACCAAGATTTAGATGTCAAAATTTAGCGGTGCTTTATCTCCTTATCAAGATTACGTAAAGTGGACTAGAAAAGGTTGATATCCGTGGATTTACCGACTAATCTTAGACCATAGAACTGGTTTTTGAGCAATATTTATAGAACGAGAAACAATAAAATGAGCAGCACGCAATTACGTACAAAATACAAGATTTTTAGACCAGAAGGCTTCCTCAGCGCAGCAAATGCAGGCGAATTTCTAGAGCGTTTAACAGTGGAAGTAAAAGCTTCCGTGGACTCCGCCTTGCTCGTGAATATGGAAGCAGTGGAATTCATGGACAGTGCAGGCTTGATGGCACTAATCAAAGCATTTCGTTTAGCAGAAAACCTAGGACACAGATTTGGCATCTGCTCTCTCGCTCCTTCGGTACGAATGATGTTTGAGCTTACTCAGTTAGACAAAGCTTTTGAGATCTTTGAAGATCAGAGTGCTTTTCAGGCAGCAGTAGATCAATAGATAATCAAAGACTTTTTGTTATTGAAATTGACTAGTCACCCTACCTCTAATATCGGAAAATTTTATTGTTCCCCAATGGCGACTATCGGTGCTAGCTTCCACGTTATCGCCTGTTACAAAATAGCTGTCAAAACTATTGATCAAAGTGATCCTCTTGACCACACTCAAATTGTTCTGTAGCGGGTGCATAGTAACGATGATGTCACCAACTTGCGGTAGAGATTTTCGATAAGCGAAGGGGTCGAGTAGAATTTCATCTCCTGGCTCCAATAGTGGCAGCATTGATTCTCCCACAACTCTTAAGCGTTTTCTCTTGCGTAAAAACAACAGTAGAAGTTCTCGATAAGTGGTCTTCGGGAGAGAGTTTGTCATAGAACAAATTAGCAGTCAGTAACCTGATAGCAGTTCTCAAAATCAATCAGGTAGATACAGATAGATAAGGGAGACGATTTGATTAATTACCCAGTATCATGCGGAATAGACTTTTAAATCTTACTAGGTAATGAGTATTAATCGATTTTCTGTCCTTGGACAAAGACTGCAAAAAATCAGTAGATATCTAATTTTATTTTCTTTTTGTTTTATCTTGACGGTGGGGTGCCATAGTCAAACCAAGTCTGATACTAACCAGACTGATGGCGATCGCATTTCTGTTGGCACAACTTTAAAGCCACGTACTCTCGATCCCGCAGATAACTACGAACTTGCGGGGCTAAACATTATCTATAATGTGGCAGAAAGTCTTTATACTTACGAAGTCGGCACAACGAATATCAAGCCCCTCTTGGCAACGGCGATGCCAAAAATCGATGCCACTGGCTTAATCTATACCATTCCTGTGAGAACGGGAGTCACTTTCCATGATGGAGCAGCATTCAACGCCAAGGCGATGGAATTTTCCCTGGAACGCTTTATGGAAAATGGAGGGAAACCTGCTTTTCTGTTGGGGGATGTGATCAAGTCAGTGGAAGCAACAGGGGAATACGAACTGAAGATTACTCTGAAGCAACCCTTTGCTGCTTTTCCTGCATTACTCGCTTTTCCTGGAGCTTGCGCTGTCTCGCCCCAGTCTTACAAAATAGGTGCAGGAGAATTTAATCCTAATCAGTTGGTGGGAACAGGAAAATATAAGCTCAATCAGTTTAAAAGTGATTCCATCAGTCTCGATCGCAATCCCAATTATTGGGGAGAAGCCCCCGCTAATCAAGGTATTAATCTTCAGGTTTATGGCGGAAATTCAGCAAATCTCTTTAACAGCTTTAAAACCAAGGCAATTGATGTAGCTTATCAGTCTCTCGATCCCCAGCAAATAGAAAGTTTACTCAGCAAAAAAGAAGATTTACAAGCAATTGAAGGCTCAGGAACAGTGGTGAACTATCTGGTGCTGAATCTACAGCAAAAACCCCTTGATCAGCCAGAAGTTCGCCAGGCGATCGCCGCCAGCATCAATCGTGGTTTAATCAACGAAAGAGTCTTAAAAGGACAGGCTCAACCAATTTATAGTCTTGTTCCCACAGCATTCGATAGCTATGAACCGACATTTGAGAAGCTATATGGGGAAGCAAATACCGCCAAAGCCAAGGAATTATTAACCAAGGCAGGCTATTCAGCCCAAAATCCAGCGATCATCGAAATCTGGCATCCCAGTGGCTCAATTACCAGAGGCATTGTCGCCGAAACCCTCAAAGCCTATGGTTCGAGTGAACTGGGAGGAATCGTGCAGTTTGTCCCCAATAGTGTCGAGTCGGCTTCCTTTTTTAGTAATCTTAGTCAGGGAATATATCCCGCTGCTTTAGCAGATTGGTATCCCGATTTTCTCGATCCTGATAATTATCTTCAGCCTTTTCTAAGCTGTAGTGAAGGCGATCCCAAGACTGGTTGTAAATCGGGTGCAGCCCAAAGTCGGGGTTCATTCTACTATAGCGATCGCGCTAACCAGCTCATTGAGCAATCTCGGCAAGAACAGGATGTGGCTAAACGCCAAGCAATCTTAGTTGAATTACAGCAAGTAATGAGCCAGGATGTGCCTTATATTCCCCTTTGGCAAACTAAAGACTATGCCTTTGCTCAAAATGGCATCAACGGAGTAGTAATTAATCCCAGTCAAACTTTTCCCTTTTGGACAATCAAGCGCAACAGCAGCAATTGATACCAAATCTCTATGAAAATGCACTGAATGAAACTGATTATTCAAATTCCCTGCTATAACGAGGAAGCGACTTTAGGTTTAACCTTATCAGAACTTCCTCGGCAGTTACCTGGTATCGATGAGGTAGAGTGGCTGATTATCAATGATGGCAGTCGCGATCGCACGGTAGAAGTTGCTCAAGCCTGTGGGGTAGACCATATTGTGAATTTGCAGTCAAATCGAGGTTTGGCTAAGAGCTTCATGGCAGGAATCGAAGCTTGTCTCCAGGCAGGAGCCGATATTATCGTGAACACTGATGCCGACAATCAATACTGTGGAGCAGATATCCCGAAATTAATCGCACCGATTCTCGCAGGGGATGCCCAAATTGTGGTTGGTGCTAGACCAATTCAGGAAATTTCGCACTTTTCCCCCATCAAAAAATTCCTCCAAAAATCAGGCAGTTTTGTCGTCCGTCTGGCTAGCCAAACCCAGATTCCCGATGCTCCTAGTGGGTTTCGTGCCATTAGTCGTGAAGCTGCTCTCAGGCTCAATGTATTTAATCAATATACCTACACCCTAGAAACCATTATCCAGGCTGGTCAAAAAGGTTTAGTAATTACTTCTGTTCCCATCCGTACCAACGGTTTTATCCGTCCTTCTCGGCTGGTTAAAAGCATCTCTAACTATGTCCAGCACTCTATTTTGACCATTTTGCGGAGCTTTATGACTTACCGTCCCCTAAAGTTCTTCATGATGCTAGGAAGTGTTCCTTTTAGTTTGGGCTTTTTGCTTTGCTGTCGGTGGTTATTTTTATTCTGGGGAATTATCGGCGACGATCCTGCCAAACCTCGTGTACCAAGTTTAATCTTGGCTGCAATTTTGATTTTGATTGGCGTTCAGCTATGGATATTTGGCTTGATTGCCGACTTAATGGGAGTCAACCGTCAGCTACTAGAAGATATTCAGTTACGTTTGCGACGCAGGGAATATGAGTCGAAGTCAAAAAGCGATCGCTAGAGTAGTTATATCATTTTATAAAAACTAACTAATTCATGCTGATTGTAATTTGTGGGGCGACGGCTAGTGGTAAATCAGGATTGGCGCTAGAAATTGCCCAGGGTTTGGATTCTGTGATTATTAGTGCCGATTCTCGCCAGATCTATCGAGAATTTGATCTTGGTACGGCAAAGCCCACGGTGGCAGAACAACAGTTAGTTCCTCACTATCAAATAGATATTTGTGACCCAACAGAGGTCTTGACCTTGGCAGAATATCAACAGCAGACTCAAGGATTAATTACGCAATATCAATCCCGAACTCCCCTGCTGGTTGGTGGCACAGGACTATATTTAGACTCCATTACCAAAGGTTTGAAAATTCCGCGAGTATCTCCTCAACCCGAATTGCGATCGCAACTAGCTGCTTTAGGACAGTCTCAAATTCATGGTTGGTTAACTCAGATTGACCCCTTAGCTGCCCAGAAGATTCATCCAAATGACCAATATCGAACCTTAAGAGCCTTGGAAGTCTTTTACGTTACAGGCATCCCTATTTCCGCTCAACAGGGGGAAAATCCCCCAAATTATCCGATCCTACAGATTGGTTTAGATTGCGAAGTTGAGGCTTTAGAGCGGCGGATCGCTGACCGTGTTCAGCAGATGATCGAACTGGGATTAGTTAAAGAAGTTGAATATCTCTGTCATAAATATGGTCAGGATTTACCGTTGCTAAGTACTTTAGGTTATGCCGAAATCAAACAATATCTGGCGGGAGATTTGAATTTAGCAGAGGCGATCGCCTTAACCGTCACCCACACTCGTCAGTTTGCTAAACGCCAGCGTACTTGGTTCAACAAGAATCAACAGATTACTTGGTTTGATAATACCAGTCCCGATCTCACGGAAAAAGTCTGGGGTTTAGTTCAGGAGTTTGTTGTTCAGTATTCCCGTTAATCGAACGCTATCTAAACTATTTCCGTACCGTCAACTTTCCGAATGACCACTATTCCAGGTAAGGGAGGTTGATTAACTTTGCCACTAGGCCAATTTGAACCTATAGGCACTTGTCGTTGCTGTTTAAAGGTAGTACCGTCCGTAGCTAGTAATTCAAAGTCTCTAGTTTCTGTTGCCATATCTTGACGAATGCCGTTTTCTTCTCCTGGATGCTGGATTGCCAGAAACAGACTGCTGTTATCGTCGTTAAAGGTTATACCAGTACATTCACACTCCATTGGCCCGATGGCAAAGGGATAGATTTTGCCGACATCATCTCCCTTCAAGGGAATGTACCACATGGAGTTGTTCCCAAATACTCCCGTCAAGTCGCTACCTGTTAAAGCCTCGCCGTTTTCTACGCGGCTAGGAACGGGTTGATTATGCTTGCTGGTAGACATATCCGTTACTACCCAGAGATTCCCAGACTTATCGAGAGTTAAGTTATCAGGATTAGCAAAACCCGCACCACCTTTGGCAACTTCTCCTCCTGTGGCTAACATACTCCAAGCAAAGCTCAGGGCAGCAGGATCGCGATCATTCTCTTCTAGCTTCATAATCCAGCCATATTCGTAGTCAGTCTCCCCCCCAGAACCTACGAAAATCGTCTTATCTGGCCCGCCTTCTTCGTCCGCAGCGCCAGAGGTGAAAGCAATAAACAAAGTACCTTCATCGTTGATAATCGTGTCTTCTGGACGAGCGGTATTAGTGATCCCTGCTGCACTCGCTGCAACGTGAGCATCAATGAGAATCGCCCCTTGAATTTCGGCGGAATTGTCACCCTGATATAAATCGCCAAGAGTCTTAAATTGATTAATTAAGGGCTGCATCTGTTCTGCGGTGGTTACTTCCGTATAGCCCCCTACAGTGCGATCGCTATTGGGCAAGACCACCATCCCCCCCACTACCTCCCTAGGAGAGATGGGATTAATTAAGGTATCAGGACTTAAAGGAATCCAGGTTCCAGTACCGTCAGGGTTTAGTTTGGCACCATAGAGCATTCCTGTTTCAAATAGCTTAGAGTTGGCTTGATCTTGGGGATCAACAATCCGATCCTCACTGATAAATTTATATAGATGTCCCCCGCGGCGATCGCATCCTGAATAGACAGCTAAATTTTGCCCTTGTACCGCTCGAATGGCAAAAGCCTCATGGCGATAGCGTCCTAACCAAGTATGTTTAGTCCCGTAATCATCTGACTTAGCCGGATCAATTTCCACCATCCAGCCGTATTTATTCCCTGCCAACCCAAATACATTGGCTCTACCATTTACCTCGGAAGCAGAAAGGAAAAAGGGAGTCTCACCAGGATCGAAAGATGAACCATCCGCCATCACTGGTTCAGGAACTTGATCGTGAAAGTTCTCCTCGGCGCTAAGAACTGTTCCCCAAGGAGTTGTTCCCCCCGCACAGTTTTGAAACGTGCCAATAATGCGATCGCCTAAACCATCTTCATAACCTAATTTATTTGGTTTATTAAATACTGCCACCGCAGCACCAGTAGATTTAAGAGCTTGCTCAGGATTATCTAGACCAGAAATGCCTGTAACTCGACGGTCTAAATCAGAAAATGTCCGTTCCCATTTACCTTCAGGATTACGCTTAACGGAAATCACCCCCAATCCTTGATCGATCAACCCTGCGCGAGAAATCTGGCTAATTTTGGCTTTCATAGGGTCATGATCTACCAAGCTAAGAGCATCAACTATCAATGCCACCTCATCATCTTCCTCTTCTCCCACAGGTTTAGCCAGAGCCATTAACTCAGCTATAGGAAGTTCTTCGCCAATCACGGAGGAATAAGTTTGCATCCATATGCCACCACTGATGTATTCAAAATTTACCGTCAGATAACCCTCTCCAGGAGCAGTCTCCACTAAGGATAAATAGTCATTGTTGTAACCAAAACGAGAATCCCCCACGGGATCGCCCCACACAGCAATCAGATCGTAGATAAAACCTTCAGGCAAGACCAAATCATCTTGTACTTGATAACTAGCGTAATTGGCGATTTGTTGAGGAATAGCTAGTTGTTCTACTTCCAGTGGTAGAGCCATTTTGATTGGTTGAAAGCCTAAATTAGCACTAGTCTTTGCCAAGGATGATGAATTTTGGCTCACTGCCTGGGAGGCAGCTTGACTCTGTTTGTCCCATAGACTAGAAGTTAGGGTGCCCGCAGTAGCACCTAGAAAAAGCAAGAAATTACGACGATTGACGTTCATATTGCAATATTTGAGCAAGAATATAGCTAGATTCTGCCGTGATATGAGGTAGGGTTGTATTAAGTCATGCTTAAGGTTCTGCTCAAAGAATCGAACTGTTGAGCAATGTTTATCAAAAGCTTTAGGCTTTAAGCTCTAAGCTTTGAAATTGATGTTATTATTCCAAGTTAAACCTCGAACATTAATAACCAATTAAGGCGAACATGAGGTACGTCGTTTTTTCCCCTTCTTGATGCAGTCGCTCATGGGGGAAAGCCAAGGCGCGTTTTGAGTCGGTCACGTTTTGAGTAAGAGTATTCTTACTCAAAAGCTGACCGTGGGAAGCTTCCCACTCAAAAGCCGCCGTCCCAAGACCGCCCTAAAGGATTAGCTCCTTACGTCGCGTCCGCTGCATCGCTTTCCCTTTCCCCCTTTCATGGCAATGGGAGTAATAATGGCGATTTAACAGAAATTGCAGCAATTTTGCATCAACTACCCGTATCAGTGCTATTGATTGACTATCGAGGCTATGGCAAAAGTAGTCCAGTGTTTCTCAATGAAACCAGAGTCTACCAAGATGGGGAAGCTGCCTGGTAATACTTGACTCAAGAACGAAAAATTAAACCACACCAGATTTTTGTCGGTAGTGTTGCAAGAAATTGAAGAGACAATATAGTAGTATGTGTTTACTGTCTAAGACCCAACATGAATGAATTCAAAAACTCCCTTCAAATGGCGACATTTACAAGCTGAATTTATCCTGTTGTGCGTAAGATGGTATTTGCGTTATCCGTTGAGCTATTTCTGGCTATGAATCCATGAACATGATGGCGAGCCAAACTTGACTATGCTGAGGATAATCTACTTAGTTATAACAATGTTTTTACTAAAATTAAAGCTGTTAAACTTTAAATCGACACTTCTTCAATTTCATCAATAGACTTAAGTATTGCGAGAGGAGCATTGGTTTTCGCAAAATCTGGGTAAAAGGAACAGTTTTGTTCACAGTCTGGCTGATGGGGAAAATCTAGTTTAAATTCCCGATAGTTCCCCAGCCATGTTGCTAAATTGGCTAATAAAACTGTTAGTTCCTGTTCCGTGCGCTGATGTTCTTGCTGGCTATAGTTGATGGTGACACTTTTTGGCTTACCAGATTTGACAAACCAGTAAATCATTTGAACTTGTTTAGGTTCGTATGCTGAAGTTTCAACCAAAACATAAAGATAGAGGCGGGTTTGCCAATTGTGCTTAAGTTGTTTAATTCCCAGGGGTTTACGGTAGGTTTTCCAGTCCAGAATTACTGCTTCATCAGTCTTGGCAATTAACAGATCGTAGATCACCGTAAACAAAAAGTTATCCACCCTAAAAGTTCGACAGTGTTCCGCCTCACGCCAAATCTTTGGTTTGGTTGCTGTTAATTCTGGTGCAGCCTGAATTAAGGCGGTTAAAGAGCGTTCTAATTCTGTATCAGTAGCTAATAGAGATTCAATCGGTAAAGTTAACTCTCTTTGCTGCATCAATAAGTGAAAGCGACTTCCCCACTGCATACTATCTTGTTGTTCGGGGACAGGAAGAGAACTCAGACAGTCGATATATACCTGTTGAAACTTTGGAGGACAAAGACTCAGGAGATTAAGATGACTTTGGGATAAGCGAATTAAATCTTGGTCAGGCATAGGGCGATCGCATTTTACTAAAATCAATCTCTTGGGCAACAGGAAAGGGCTACTAAGCGGCAACCTTCTGGATTGAATTGTTGACTAATCTACCATCTTCCAGATGAACAAGACGATCGGCAATATCTAAAATGCGATCATCATGAGTTACCAATAAAATCGTGCTGCCCTGTTCTCGGGCTAGTTTTTGCATGATATTGACTACATCCCGCCCTGATGCACTATCTAAAGCTGCGGTGGGTTCATCTGCCAAGATAATTGCTGGATGAGCAACTAAAGCCCGAGCGATCGCCACTCGTTGTTTTTGTCCCCCAGATAATTTATCTGGATAGTAATCAATTCTGTCTCCCAAGCCTACCTGTTCTAAGATAGCTATCGAGCGATCGCGCATTTCTTGTTTAGAGTATTTGCCTTGTACTTCTAAACCCATTTGCACATTTTGAGCAGCGGTTAAACTATGGTGTAAATTGTGCGCCTGAAAAATATAACCATTATTACGTCTAGCTCGCACTAATTCGGCTGGGGATGCCCCACACAGTTCTTTACCAAGGATTTTACAACTTCCCGATTGGGGCGATCTTAACCCACTTACTAAAGTTAATAAGGTAGTTTTACCTGAACCAGAAGGGCCAGTCATTAAGACTATTTCACCGCGATTTATTTCCAGATTAATGTTAAATAAAACTTGTTTACGAAGTTCGCCTTTACCAAAGTAATGATCTAAGTTTTTGATATCAATTACTGATTTATTTGTTGATTGTTGATAATCCATTGTTTTGTTGATTGTTAAATATGAAAGTTTTCCTAGAGAGCGATCGCCTAATTTTGAGTTGGTTTGTGAAAAACGGTGAGTGGTTAGAAGAAAATAAATTGGGTATTACTAAAAAAGAATGGAGTAAGTTTAAACAATAAGAGATTTATGAAATATTGGATTAATACAGTTTCTCAAGATCATGTGATGGTAGGAAAAAAAGGAGGTTTTGTGCAAGCAGGACATGGTAGACAAACTCCGCTCAAGAAATTACAACCAGGTGATTACATGATTTTTTATTCTCCTAAGTCTTCATTAGAAAATGGAAAGCCTGTTCAAGCATTTACAGCAGTTGCCAGAATTAAAGATCATGATGTTTATCAAGCTATAGTTAATAAAAACTTTCAGCCATATCGCCGAAATGCTGAGTATGAAAATTGTCAAGAAGTACCGATTAGACCTTTAATTGAAAAATTAGAATTTATTACCAACAAGAAACATTGGGGTTTTAGATTTAGATTGGGCTTATTTGAAATTAATCAACATGATTTTGAACTAATTTATAGATTACTGAAAATTTGATCGTCTAGTTTTTCTAAAGCTAAAAACTAAAAACTAAAAGCTTTAATTAAAAGATATCCGCAGGATCGGCAGATTGTAGCTTACGAGTAGCAAATAGTAGACTATACAAATCGTAATCGTAGATTAAAAATAAACTATTTTTTACCTTGAATTTTTATTTTGAGACGATTAATTATATCTGGAGTTAACTCAGGTTCAGGTTGTACAACTTCCCGTTGAGACAATACTTTTTCAATTTCTTTTACATCAGCTTCTCCTAATTGCGCTAAGAGATTGGCAAAATTATTGTGTTGCATTGCTATATCTTCTTTTGAGGTAGCTTGTACTGTATAAGCGAAACTAACTTGGCGCGTTAATGCATAAATAATGTATTGATTTAAAGAAATTCCCTCTCCTTGAGCCAAGTTAGTTAATTGTTGATGTAATGTTTCTGGTAATCTCAAAGTTAATCTACTCATATCACCCTCTTTTATTCGGCTAACTTAATAATTAATTCTGTGGGATTCATTACTTGTAAACCCAATGATTCCTGTGCTTCACGAAAATCCTTGATATTTGATGTCACTACTATCGCTCCTGCATTCATTCCGCAATCAATAACTAAATCATCTCCTGCATCTGGAGAAACTGGTCTCCAAGAATAGTAAATAGGAGTAAACTTAGCTTTGCTGATCAGTATCTTTAAAATCGGCTTTAATTCTAACCAACGAGATTGTGAAAGTTTACGAAATAAAACATCGACATATTCATAGGCTAAAGCATCAGAAATATGTACTTCCAATAAATCTGCTAACCAACTATCAATTAACAATCCCGCAGCACCTCCTTGTTTAGTTAACCCTTCAAAAACAACATTTGTATCAATGACAACTCGCATCGGAATAATCGTAAGGATGACACCAATATAGCACCGTAGGCAGTGTCATCTTAAAATATATCCGCAGGATCGGCAGATTGTAGCTTACGAGTTGCGATCGCTCCCGAAATACTACACATGATAATCGTCATCACAAATACAGCTCCAGCTCTGGATGCAGGTAAAACAATGGGTAATGCGGTTGCTGCTGCGGTTAATTGATATAAGCCTGCGGCGATCGCCACACTGGGAACAAAGCCGATAATTGAGAGAATAATCGCTTCTTCAAACACGACACCGAGTAAATAGGAGTTTTTATATCCCATTGCCTTAAAGGTGGCGTATTCTGCCATATGATCGTTAACATCGGTGGAAAGTACCTGATAAACAATCACAATCCCCACAATAAAGCCCATCATTGTCCCCAAGGTAAAAACAAAGCCAATGGCAGTACTACTTTTAATATAGACAAGTTCAGCATCGATATATTCTTGATAGGTATACGCCTTAACATCCTTCGCAAGATAGTTATTGAGATAAGCTCTGACTTGATCTACATCTTGACCATTTTTGAGTTTAATCACCCCTAAACTGACTAATTCTGGCTGTTTGCGGGGAAACAAGCGCATAAAATTCTGATCACTAGTGATTAATGCTCCATCATCTTGAAAAGAAGCCCCGACTTTAAATAAACCACCAATAGTTATGGTAGTGCGATCGCTTTCGGTAGTAACGGTTTTTCCTTGTTGAATTTGACCGATTACTTGGTCATATTTTCCTCTAGATGCCTGATCAAATAAGACTGTATCGGGAATTTTGACTTTATCTAATTGACTATTAACTTCAGGGAGATCAAAAGCAGGCTTGGCTGGATCGAATCCAATTACCGTCATCGAGGTTTTTTCTTTGGTTTGAGGGTTGCGCCAATTAAGAGAACCAACATATACAGGTTCAGCGGATTTTACCCCTGGCACATCCATTGCTTGATATAGTCTGCGGCGGGGAAAAGTATAAGGCTTATTGAAATTAGTTGCTTGGGTACTGGTTAAAACGATATCGCCATTGATTTTACGGGGATATTGGGTATTGGCAGAATATAGCGCATTCATAAATCCTAACTGCATAAAGATCAGGATATCTGCAAAGGCAATTCCTGATAATGCAGTCAATAGTCTAAATTTGTCGTGTTTGAGTTGTAACCATCCCAAGGGAGTACGGTTTTTTAATGATTGAAACATTTTTACATTTTTAATGATCGTTTTTAATTCGTTTTTTAATTGTTTATCGTCACAATTATGGTTATGGATTTGGGCGAACAACCGTTCGCCCCTACAGGTTAATTCTGACGTTGACTAACAAATTAGTTAGCCCCGCTACTTTTTTACTAGACTCAGGATCTAACTTGACTTTTACTTCCACGACTTTGGCATCAATGTTGGCTGTGGGATCTGTATTTACTACTTCTTGCCGTTCGACTTCCCAACCTATGGTTTCTACTGTGCCTGTTAATTTACTTGCGTTTGCATTAGCACCAGCGAAGCTGATCGCACTACTGGTAACGCTAACTTTCTGTCCTCGTTTGACTTTCCCAATATCGCTTTCATAAACTTCGGCTACGGCATACATTTCTTCGGTTTGCCCAATTCGGGCTATGCCTTCGTCACTAGAGACTATTTCTCCTGGGCGAGTGAGAATTTTAAGTACTGTTCCTGCTTGGGAAGATTTGATATATGCTCGATCTAGTTCTGCTTGGGCGGTTTTAACTGCTGCTTGTGCCTGGTTTACCTCTGCTTCTACTACGGCGACATCCACTGGGCGCACTTCGGCAATTTTGTTTAATGTGGCTTTGGCTTCGGTAATTTGCTCTTGTTGAGAGGATTTAATACGGCTTAAGTTTGCCTGGGCTTCTGCTAGCTGTTCTTTGGCTGTGGCTAATGTTAAATATTTACTATCCTTTTCTGATGCCGAAATTGCTCCGTCTTGATAGAGAGTTTGATAGCGTTGATATTCTACTTGGGCATTCTGTAATTCCGCCTCAACTCTAGATACTGTAGCTGTTTGCGCCATAATATCGTTGCTTCTTTCTACTTCAATTCTGGCGATCGCTGCTTCTTGCCCTTGAATTTCTCCTGTCTTCGCCCCCGCTTTGACCACAGCCAAGTTTGCCTGGGCTACTTTTACCTCTTCTTGGGATTGATTTAAAGCTGCTGCAAGGCGATCGCGACTGTCTAATACGGCAATTACCTCCCCTGGGTTGATTTGCTCTCCTTCTTTAACTAGCAACTCTTCAATACGATTTCCTTCTGACCCCGAAGCAGCAGAGATCTCAATGATTTCTCCCCCAGGTTCTAGCCTGCCTAAAGCTGTCACCGTTTTGATTTCTGGCATTGTTTGGAGAACTGATTCCGATTGTGTAACCGAAGCTTGACGAAGTTTATAGACAGTTGCCCCACCAACAATCAGAAGCAAGCCAATGATCATCATCGGGAGTCTCTTTACTAGGGGCTTAGAAGATTTAATTTGCTTGTCTGTAACGTAGTTCATGACTATCTAATTCAGTTG
The DNA here is from genome assembly GCA_041165225.1 of Cyanobacteriota bacterium. Taxonomy (GTDB): domain Bacteria; phylum Cyanobacteriota; class Cyanobacteriia; order Cyanobacteriales; family Xenococcaceae; genus Waterburya. Next base: position 19,121 of record JBEANW010000105.1, read on the forward strand.
ATACTAAACTGTTTAGTTTAATTAATTCTATAATAGAACTAAACCGACTAGTTTAGCAAGATCAAAATTAGCCTAAAATAAAAAGGAATACCAAAGATTAATCAATGAGCAAAACCAAGCAGAATTTAGAACGTTCCAAATCAGCAGAGAAAAGCGCAGCTATCTTAAAAGGTGCGATGGAAGAATTCCTCAAGCATGGTTACGCAGGGAGCAGCATGGATAAGGTGGCAAAAGCTTCAGGGGTTTCCAAAGCGACTGTTTATAGTCATTTTGGCGATAAAGAAAGTTTATTTAATGCGGTCATCCATGATCTAGCAGAAGAGAGACTCAAAGCATCAATAGATGTCCAACAGCCTCAATTTTCAGGGCAATCACCCCAGGAAGTCTTGTCAGCGATCGCCAATAAAATGATAGCCAATGCGACCCAAGATAGTATCGTTCAAGATTTTATGCGTATTATCATTGGCGAATCAGGACGCTTCCCCGAATTAGCCAAAGCCTATGTCAACAATCTAGCCAGACCAACTATTGAAACCTTAACTCAATACCTGAAACTTCATCCTGAATTAGCAATAAAAGATCCCGAAGCTACCGTCAGAATAATGATGGGGAGTTTAGTCTATTTTATTATGTTGCAAGAGATGATGCATGGTAAAGATATTATGCCGTTAGAAAGCGATCGCTTGATTAAGACGTTGGTTGACTTAATTGTTAGAAGCTCGTAGTTCGGAGTTTTAATATGAGTGTTTTACAACCTGGGTTCAAGGAGTGACAATGCATTAGACTTGTTGCGAAATAAGTGTTAAATCACCAGAATTTTAGAAAAAGTTAGAGTTGACTGAGAAATAAAGACCACTTTCTTGTAGAGAGCTGTTTTTCGTCTCAATAGAAGTTAGAGGAATCCCCCAATCCAAGTGTGCATTAAAATTATCCCCCAGGGACAAGTTTAAGCCTACGCCTAAAGAGGGGAGAGTGGCATTAGAAATTTCAACATCACCACTATTCCAGACTTTGCCGATGTCAAAGAAAGGAGAAACTTGTACCAAGCCATCAAATTTTTTAAAGCGTGCCACAGGAATACGTAATTCAGCGGAGGCGAAGACACCATCGTCCCCCAAGCTCAAATCCTGGCGATAGCCCCTGGTGCTATTCACCCCACCAATGCGAAACTGTTCCAACGGTACTAAGCTACCCTCCGATAACTGGGCATCCCCCCGTAACAAGAATAAAAAGTCTTCATCTAACCGTCTAACCCACTGACTCTGCCCCCGCCAGGAGACAAAGGTACTATCAGGTTCACCATCATCATTAATGGTTGCATTCAGGGCATCTACTCCTAAACTGAACTGAGAACGAAAAGCGAGAACCTCTTTGTCATTACGATTGACGAATTCTTGAAATAGTCTGACGGCGCTAATTTTAGTTTCACCATCATCGTTTGCCCCACGAGATAAATAAAACTTGTCGTTCATCAGAAAAGTCTCACTGTCGGTATGGCTAAGACTCATGCCGAGAGCAAGCTCTTTCGTGGGCTTGAGCAGAATCGGCTGCCGTAAACTTAGCTCATAGTAACGGGATTTAGATTCAATATCGATCGCCGTAAAAGGATCTTCGATCACATCATTAGAGTTAATGCCGAAAGCAGCTTTAATCGTGCCATTTTTGGCATTGACGGGGAAACCATAGGCGAGGTCAAAAGCATTACTGCCTTTCGTATTGGCATATTCCAGATTAAGCTGATCGCCAAACCCTAAAAGATTGCCATGATTAATCCCAATCGATCTTTGCATTGTCCCCACACTGGGCGATCGACTATTGTTGAAGTTGCTAGAAACATTGAACACATCTGCTTCTTTGATTTTGATGTCCAGCAGACTAGTTCCTGGGTTAATACCTGCCGACAATTCCGCCGATACATTCTCAATTAGAGGATCGAGACGTAATAATTGCAATGCCGATAGCAGTGCCTCGACATTAACAGGTTTCCCAGCAGCCGTTTTAATCCGAGAGGAAATGTAATTAGGAGATAGGTGTTTAGTGCCTGAAACGTTGATTCCTTCTAACTTGCCTTCCAATACAGCAATTTTCACTGTACCATTGTTTAGTTCTTGAGGGGGAAGATAAGCTCCTGAACTAACATAACCTTGGTCAGTGTAGAGCTTGGTAATGGTGCTTCGCGCTTGAAATAGTTCAGGTAAAGTTAGAGGACGGTTCAGATAGGATTTAACTGCCTGATCCAGTTCTTGTGGCGTAAAAATACTGCTCCCCACAACATCAAACTTTTTCACAGTAATCTGCTTAGGAATCTCTTGATCTGAGGTCGTGGCGATCTGCTTCTGAGACTGAACTTGAGACTGAACTTGAGACTGAGCTTGAACCCTTAGTGGTGATAATCCCCAAAAGCTGATAGCGATCGCCAGGAAAGGAAGCAATGAAGCAGATAGATTAACTCTAGGGAAGTAATTTAAGCTTAACTTTCGTCCCAAATTATCTGATGTCAACATACTATTAGTCACTAAATCCTTGGAAAACGCCACCGAACCTAAAGTTCCCCAAAATACTCAGTAAATAACACGATCGCCAAAAAAAGTCCTGAAGATCACAGCGATTGTCTAATTATTATGCTATTAGTTAACTTTCCTTTTTTCCCTCACGGAGTTCATAGTCCAGTAGGAATAATTAGTTATGCGATTATTATTGGGTTTCGTTCCTCTATCTAATTTACGAGGTCAGCGATCGCATAATGCTTCCTGTTGTTAAGTTAATAGTTACCTGCATTGTCGTCCAGTCATTACTTGAAAAAGCAACTGGATTAGCAGTACGAGTAGGATGTTCGGCAGCAAAAGAGGATAGCAATTCATCGAGAGGATTAAGACCAGATCTAGTAATTCCTTTTTCTCCTTTTGAAAGGAAAGGCTCATCTAAGGGTGGTAATGTTAGCCAACGAAAATTAGCTGCATCTTTAGTCGCAAATACTTTAAAAATATCCGCACCTTCTTTATCTCCTTCAGGAAGATTCATTCTTAAAGTAATTAATTTATTTTCTCCTGGATCTAAGGGAGTAAATTGACTTGTTGCTTTGGAAGGTTCAACCTGAGAAATTGCCCAATTAGACTCTAAATCTAGAACGGTAAAATTGAGAACTTCAGCAGAATTGTTCTGGATTTTGATAAATATATACTCGCCAACCTTGAGAGTAAAATTATCGGGATCTGCAAAAGATTCTGGTTCGGGGGGATCTCCTGATTCGTAATCTGCTTGTTTCCCTAAAATCTCGATCGCAATTTTGCCTTTGAGTTCGGAATTAAGATCGTAATTATCTAATTCTTGGGTTGCTTGATACTTAGCCAAATGAACTAAACGCTTAACTATTTTTGCTGCTGCATCAGCATCTGTTATCTTGATAGCAGGTCTTAAAACAATTGGTGCGCCAGTACGATCGCATATTTCATAGATTACATCCCCAACAGTCAGTCTATAGCGATCGCTTTCTGTTTTATTGACTGCTTTGACATCAACCTGATAATCAGCAGCTTCAGATTTATTGGCATCTTCCGTAACTAATTTCACCCAGCCATTACCTTGAATAGCTGCATCTATAGCTTGTAAAGCAATATCTCGTCCTGAAAGAGTATCTTCATCTTTCAACAGGCGGACTTTTTTGAGTAACTTAACTGGGACAGAAGTTAAGACAGCTTGGGAACCTTCTTGAATAGCTATTTCTGAATTAATTATTGTCGTAATCTCGGCCCAAGATTCGGTTGCATCTCGTTTAGTGATTTTTGCTAAAGCTATGGGCTGGGCTTGATCGGCAAAATCTTTCGTTCCTAAAGAATAGATCGCAAATTCTGCATCCTGACGTAATCCCTGTGCTTGACCTGCATCTAGTTTGACTTGTTTCGGCGAATGAGCGGAATTTAACTCAACTTGCTTAACAGTAACCGCAAAGGTCGTTGAATTATATTTATCCCCCAAAAAAAGGCGATCGCCTTCGCCTAGAATCATCGGATTTTGGGTGGGAAATTGAGTGTTAATTTTCCCACTAAGGCGATCGTGAATCATCCTATAGGTGATGCCTGGGTTTGGCTGTGCTAATGTATCCAACAACCAGTAAGTCAACGCGCCATTGCTTTCCTGACCATCAAAAGCATACTCATAAGCAAGTTCTGAAGGACGACAAGCAGCAAGCAAGACATAGCCTTCGGCTTCGGGAAGCATACTCGCAACAGGCGTACCCCCACGAGTTTTATACTTTAAATTCTGCCAGCCTGGTGCGACGGTGGCTAATTCTTCACCAGAGGGTTGAACTAAACTTTCGGTTAGTCTGGGAGTTGTATCGATCACATCTTTTAGTAAACCACGAACTTTAGCATTTCTACCCCTAGTAGAACCACCAGAATGACAGCTATCTAAAATTACAGTGACAACTAACCCCTTATCTACCATTCTTTTCAGAAGTATAGCTAATTCCCAATCCCGAACATATTGTCCTTCTCCCGTACCGATATCAGTAGGAACTATTGCTTCATCGATACCATTAGATTTAATTTCAGGTTTAGTAGTTTTGGCACGACCTCCATGTCCAGAATAGTGAATATAGACTAAGTCCCCTTGTTTGGCTAATTTAGTAACTTCGTCGAAATGTTGGATGATATTTCCGTAGGTAGGCAACTTTGCTTCTGGTTCAATCGGTTTGGGAGGATCGATAAAAGAACTCGTTTTGGAACTAGTAGCGGTCAGTTTGAAAATTTGCTTGGGTTTTTGGGGTTGTCGCAACAGAAACTTTTCCACATCTTCAATATCTCTCACTGCACCCTCTAGACTCCCATAAACCGAACCATCTGATAGGCGATTGGGAAGATAACAGTTAACTCCGATTAATAAAGCATATAAATCGGGAGATGAATTTGCTTGAGTCATGATTATTACCTTCCTAAACTTGATAATCGGATTTATTGCCTACTTCAAATAGGTCGTTGACGGGAGTAGTTGGAGAATTACTAGAATTTTCTGCTTTTACTTTGATGCGATAGAGTCCTGGTGGTAGTTTTTCAATTGTAAGTTCCCATTTCTGTCCCGATCCTTCAAAATCAAGGTTAATCGGTTCTCGCTTGTCAGAAACACAAGTAATTTCTGCTTTGAGACTGTTAGATGCAGAGATGCCAGTTTCTTTGGCGGTAACAATTACTGGTTCATCAGCAAAATAAAGATCGTCTAGAGTTAGATCGATCGCTTTTTGTCCTCTTCCTCTAGCTACTCTTAAGTCAAACTGGCTATTTTGTAGACGCTGCAATAAATCCGTCAGTATTTGACTTTGATTTTGCAATGAACCATGTTTTTCGGCGATCGAACTAGCCATAAAAACTTGTTGTCCTGTAAATTCGGGAGGATACGCCGAAACTTCAGGTACAGTTCCATCTCCTTCTGCTAAACCTGGATTATTTTGAATAATGGGAGGAAGATCTCCCACTGTATCAATCTTTCCTTTGATAAATGTTGCTGATTGTAGAGTCGTCTGATTGATTCCTACTATAGGAACTGTAATTAAAGAATTTCGATATTTTTCTTCTTTTTGGTTGGTCTTGACTGCTTCCTCAATTTCTCGATGAAACTTTAGCGCATCTCCTGCTTTTGCTTTCACAATATTAGGAAGTTCCACAGGAGATTCAGCTATTCTGTAGAATTGATTTTCATATTGAAGCATTTCATAGGTGGGAAGTAGTTGATAAACAGCAGTCATCGATCGCATTACTTCAGTCAGATCGATAAAAGCTTTTTTATATCCATTAGCCAGAAAGTTAACTGGATTTACCGAACCCCGATAAGGTGTACCAAAAGTAAATAATGCCCGACAATCTTGCCATCCTCCTAATACTTCTAGGTAGTAACGAGAAATTAAACCTCCCATACTGTGGGCTAAAAGAATTACCTTGGCATCTTTATTGCCACTCTGATCGCGCCAAGCTTTCAACCTTTTAGCTAATAATCGTTTCAAGATATTGGCATTACCTCGATTATCTCGCCGCCAATCGTAGGGAAAATGATAGAAATTAGCTGCCTTATCTTCTGGATCTTCGTAAATATTGCCTTCTGTTACTTGGAAATTATCAGTAATTAGTTTTGAGGTTTGAGTATAGCCATCAATTTTCCAAAGTCCTGGAATTAAATGAGTATCGGCAATTAATTTAGTTGCTTTAATTCCATCTCCTAAATCTCCTCCATTGCGATCGTCTCCTTCTAGTTTCAAGTCTTGGACTCTTTGACCTAAACTGCTAACGATTTGCCAGATTGCTTGACCAGAAACATTCCACAGATCTACGCCATCCTTTTGCAGGACGCTACCTAAAATTCCTGGCAAGATTACTATCATGTCTTTCATCTTTGCTTTTTCAGCCATTAATCTACTCCTCTAAAAATGGTGTTCCTGATATTTTTCTTTATTTTCCTTGTTGATCTTCTGATTTTAAATCAAACTGACTCTAAAATTTTGTTGCTGACAAAAGTTCTTGTCCAA
>JBEANW010000106.1:0-8545 GCA_041165225.1 Cyanobacteriota bacterium
CGATATCCTTCTCGGATCATGCTTTCAAAGTCAGTACCACAGAGTTGATAGTATAATTCCCCTGGACAGATGGCAGAGAGTTTTTGCAGACATTCTTCAGGGGGAAGAGGACTTTTCTTTAATAAAGTGGGATTTGTGGTAATACCTTTCACCCAACCCATTGCCACTGCTGCTTGAGCCTCTTCCAAAATAGCAGAATCTAAGTAAATCATTATGTTACGTCTAAAGTGAATTAGCTTCGGTTAAATGAACTAGTTCGTAGCTTCTAGCTTCTAGCCCATGCAGTACAATATTATTAAATAATATCTGCACAAGAAAATGCAAGATTTTACACAACTAAAAGTTTGGCAAAAAGCACACAGTTTTACAGTTAATTTGTACAAAATTAGTTCTGAATTTCCATCAGAAGAAAAGTTTGGGTTAACTAATCAAATTAGAAGAGCTGCTATATCAATAGAATCTAACATTGCAGAGGGATGCGGACGTGATAGCGATAAGGCGGCTTTTTTGTATGAATCTTCACACAAAAAACGCGCCGCAAAGAATTTAATCGTTTTTTAAGCATAGCAAAAGGAAGTTGTTATGAAGTTCAATGTCAAATATACATTGCTAGAGATTTAAATTATATAGCTCATCAAAAATGCGACTTAATAGTCTCAAAAATTGACGAAATACTAAAAATGATCTACTCATTACAAAAAAAGCTAGAAGCTAGAAGCTAAAAGCTAAAAGCTAGAGGCTAAAAGCTAGAAGCTAGAAGCTATAACCAAATTTATTGAAGTAAACTAGAGAGAATTAACAAGCTTATGTATGGTGACTAAACTGCCAAAGCAAATTAAAACCGCGTAGTATATATATTTTGGGGAACGATTCTAGGAGACTATTACAGATATGGGCAAAGTAGTCGGCATTGATTTGGGAACAACTAATTCCGTAGTGGCGGTAATGGAAGGGGGCAAACCTACGGTAATTGCCAATTCAGAAGGAATGCGAACTACCCCCTCTGTAGTTGGCTTTAATAAAGATGGAGAATTAGTGGTTGGGCAGCTAGCCAGACGGCAGAGTGTCTTGAATCCAGAAAACACTTTCTACGGCGTTAAGCGCTTTGTTGGTCGTCAATATGCAGAGCTACAGCCAGAATCGAAGCGAGTCCCCTACACCATCAAGCGAGATGAACTAGGCAATGTCAAAATTCGCTGTCCCAAGCTCAAAAAAGAGTTTGCCCCCGAAGAAGTTTCAGCGATGATTTTACGCAAGCTAGCCGAAGAAGCGGAGCGTTATCTAGGAGAAAGCATTACTGGAGCAGTAATTACCGTACCTGCCTATTTTAACGATTCTCAGCGTCAGGCAACTAGGGACGCTGGAAGGATTGCAGGATTAGACGTACTGCGAATTATCAACGAACCCACCGCAGCAGCCTTAGCCTATGGACTCGACCAGCGTCGGCCTCAAACCATTATGGTATTTGATTTAGGTGGCGGTACATTCGATGTTTCAATTCTCGATATTGGGGATGGAGTATTTGAAGTGCGATCCACCAGTGGAGATACTCAACTAGGGGGAAATGACTTTGACCGTCGAATTGTGGACTGGTTAGCGGAAGAATTTCTCAAACAAGAAGGGGTTGACCTGCGAAAAAGCGATCGCCAAGCCTTGCAAAGATTAACCGAAGCTGCGGAAAAAGCCAAGATTGAGTTATCTAACCTGTCGGTTACGGAGATTAATCTGCCCTTTATCACCGCCACAGAAGCTGGGCCGAAACATATTGAAATTAAGCTTAATCGCCCTAAATTTGAAGAACTGTGTGGCGATCTAGTTAGTCGTCTGCGTCGTCCCCTAAAGCGGGCGATCGCTGATGCGGGCTTAAGCCCGATGGATATTGATGAGGTGGTGCTGGTAGGAGGCTCCACTAGAATTCCGATGGTACAGGATCTTGTGCGTAGTTATGTTGACTTGGAACCCAATCAAAATGTCAATCCTGATGAAGTGGTGGCGATTGGCGCAGCGATCCAATCAGGCATCATGACTAACGAGGTTAAAGATATTCTGCTATTAGATGTGACTCCCCTATCTTTAGGGTTGGAAACCATTGGCGGAGTAATGAAAAAACTGTTGCCCCGTAACACGACGATTCCTGTCCGTCGTTCAGATGTCTTTTCTACAGGGGAAAATAACCAAACTGTGGTCGAAATCCATGCCCTGCAAGGAGAACGGGAAATGGCAAACGGGAACAAATCTCTGGGTAGGTTTAAACTAACGGGTATTCCTCCCGCCCCCAGAGGGGTTCCCCAGGTTCAAGTATCCTTTGATATTGATGCTAATGGAATCTTACAGGTAACCGCCAGGGATAAAACCACAGGCAGAGAGCAGGGAATTACTGTGTCAGGGGCTTCTACCTTGAGCGATGCAGAAATTAACCGCATGATTAGCGAAGCGGATAAATTTGCCGAAGAAGACCGCGCTCGCAGAGAACGCATCGAAAAACGTAACCGTGCCAAAGCCTTGACAGATCAGGCACAGCGGAAGCTCAAAGAAGTAACCCTCGACTTTGGTAGTCAGTTTGCCAGTGCCTATCGTCGTCGCATAGATGTCTTGTGCGAAGAAATTCTCACCAGCCTCGAACAAGAGGATGAAAGAAGTTTAGATCGGGCGGAAGGCGATTTACAGGATACTTTGTATGAGCTAAATCGGGAAATTCGCCTGCAATATGACGACGAGGAAGATGACAACTTTTTCGGCGCAATTAAGAAAACCTTCCTCGGAGATGATGACGATAAGTATACTGAAGACTATTCCTATAATCCCCGTCAGACAGACTACTATGGCGGTTATGGGGGTGACCAAGGCAGTGGCTACGGTTATGGCGCAGGTCGTTCGTCAGCGGGATATGGCAATGATAGTTATGGTGATAATTATGGCAGTGGCTACGATAATCCCTCTCGTCGTCCCAGTTACAATGATAATTTGAATGATGGTTATGACGATTACGACAGTCAACCCCGTCGTGCTGCTGGAGGATATGGCGATCGCAGCGATCGCACTGATCGCACTAATCGCGCCAATCCCTCGAATAATCGCCCTAGTTATAACGACGATCCTGATCGTAATTCAGGTAATCCAGACCCTACGACCACCCGTCGAGATACTCCCCCCAGTCGTCGCCGTGACAACTATCCTCCCCAAGACCCTTACAATAGTCGTAATCCCCCCCGCAAGGACTCTTATAGTAGTGACTGGGATGATGAGGATGACGAGTGGTTCTAAAATCTAGTAACAAATATAAGGCTTCGCCCTAGCTCTAAGCTCTAAGCTTTTGATAACCCATAATCAATATCAATAAACCAACCAATAACTGAGATATGCAGGAAGTGGGTAACTATTATGAAATGCTAGGGGTGACCAAAAACGCCTCTAGTAGTGAAATTAAACAAGCCTATCGCACCTTAGCCATCAAGTACCACCCAGACCGCAATCTGGGTAATAAAGCTGCCGAAGAAAAGTTTAAGGACATTAATGAAGCCTACGAGGTATTGTCCGACCAAACTAGGCGTGTCCAGTACGATCAATCCCTTAATCGTAAAAACTTCATCAACAAGGCTGGCTTGGGTAACTTTGGGCGCAACAACGGTGCAGGAGTTAGGGCTACTACGGAGAACCGTTCTCGCAGTCGGGTAGAAACTGATGACTATCGCCCAGGTACCACTAAAAGAACGAGAGTGGTCAATTCTCGCCCTGCTCGCCGTGACATCGAAGCCAAACTTACCTTGGGGTTAGACGAAGCCTATCGGGGAGGTAAAAGAAAGATTCGTCTAGAAGATGGCAGATCTCTAGAGGTTGATATGCCCCCAGCGATGATTAATGGGCAGCGTATTCGTCTTAAAGGACAGGGGATCGAAGAGGGGGATCTATACCTCAAAATCACTGTGGCGCGCCATCCTTTCTTTGAAATCCAGGGAGAAAACATTTATTGTCAAATTCCCGTAACTCCCACGGAAGCGATTTTAGGCAGTGCGATCGAAGTTCCCACCATTGATGGTTTAGTTAAAGTCAGTGTACCTAATGGAGTGCGATCGGGTCAGAGATTACGCTTGGCGAATAAAGGCTATTTCGATAAGTCAGGCAATCGAGGCGATCAGCTAGTAGAAATTCAGATTTTTACCCCGAAAGAAATTACGACGGAAGAAAAAGAACTATATGAACAGCTAAGAGCATTAGAACAGTTCAATCCCCGTAAAAATCTCCTGCAAAGTTTATAGCAATTTTTTAAATTTATGAAGATTGAGCAAAGGTTAACAACAATCAACAACTGATTTAACCGCCGATAGCTTAGGAGCAAGTTTGCCTGTGGTCAACATTTGTTCGGCTAGGGCAAAGCCTGATTCTAGGGTACTGGTGATGTTGAAATGCCAGAGATAGAAGCCGCCATTAAAAATTGCTGTAGGTAATAGTTGATTACTATGACCTTGAATAGTTTCTTGGATTAAAGCGATCGCCTGAGCATTGGACTCGAAAGTAGGATCGGAACCATTAAAACCATATTTACTGGGGTCTAGTAAAAGTCGTTCAAAATCTCTCTCTGGTGTGCTGTCTGGTGTGCTAAAGGTAATAATTCCTGTACGATTGCGGGAGAGATCGCAACTACCTTCTAGACCCTTAACCAGGGTATAATTTTTCGTCCCTCTAAGTTTAAAAGTCTCTCGAAAACGGGCTTCAGTTGGGGGATGAACAAAGCCAGCTACTACATGAACCTCTCCAGCAATCGGACACCAAACTAGTTCTGCGGTGGCAAAGGGAGGTCGTTTGCCAATTTGCTCGCGAAAAGTTACAAAGTTGTGAGCAGCAGGAAAATGTTGGGGCAGATAGACCAAGCCCAGATTAGTCTGCTCATAAACCAGCTGGGTTTGAGCTAAATTTAGGCGGTCGAAATCTACTCCCAACTCTCGCCAAATCTCGATCAGCGGAATGCCATATTTAGTTGGCATACAATCCCCACCATGTAAAATAACAGGGACATTCGCCGTAGCTAAGATTAGCGCCGTGATGATGGTTACAGGAACAGTACGCGATCGCCCATCATAGGGAGTCCCCAAGACCACTGGTGGATATTGATGAGCGGGACAAATTTCTAGCTGATTACCTAGTTGAGCAAATACATCCAAAATACCAGCTAACTCTTCTGAAGTGGGGCGTTTGATGCGGTGGGCAATCATAAACGCACCTATTTGAGCGGGAGTCGCTAGCTGTAACAGCATCATTTCTGTAGCCGTGGCTGCTTCGGCACGGGTTAAATTTTTGCTGGTATGAGTCCCGCTACCCACTCTTTTCAGTAATTCTCGAAACTCACTGCTCATATGCGTTACTCAATTTAGTCTCGAAGTCATTTCTTTAAGACATTAATTATCTATCAAATGAACTGCTAATTAACTGGGATTTTTCTGCCTGTGAAGATTTACCAAAATCTTGAACTAAATTATAAAAATGGGCGATGGGGGGAATCATGAGGCGATCGCTAGTAGTCACCATGACCACCTGACGAGTGAGAACACCATGAGCATCAAGCTGAGAGTCAAACTCTTCGTCAAAACTGCGAGCCGATTCTGGTTGGAGGATCGGGCGGATAGCTAAAGTTGGATCGTTATAAGAGTCGGTAAGAGCTTTATGGGGCAGCAGGGCAACCATTTCTCCCTGACGAATTACTCCCCGAAAGGCATCTAGAGTATTTAACTCCATCGCCGTTTTGAACTGCACATTTTGGTGCTTGAACCATTCCTGTACCAATCTTTGCATACCGTAGCCGTCTTTAAACACCACTTGAGGATATTTAACTAGTTCTAAGAGGGGAATCTGCTCTAGCCTGCTCAAGGGATGATTGGCAGCCATCAAAACATCGATCTGTTCTTCATATAATAAGGCTATCTCGATTTCGGCTGAATTAGTCAAGAAGCGATTATTCATTACGATCGCCACGTCAATTAAACCATCTCGCAACACTTTGAGGGCGCGATCGCTACCCAAGGCTGTAACCCGTAATTGAACTTCTGGATAGTCTTGACAAAACTGCTGGAGAATTGGTGGCAAATAGTGAGCGCAGACGGAATGGATCGCGGCAATACAGAGTTCGGGTTGCTTTCCAGCGACGAGATCAGCAAACTCTCTGGTGGTTTTTTGCCATTCTTGACAAATTTTTTGGGCGCGGGGCAGAAGTTTTTCTCCCCCCAAGGTCAATTTTGCTTGAGTACTACGATGAAACAGCGTTAATCCTAATTCCTGTTCCAAGGACTGGATCTGACGGCTAATAGTAGATTGAGTTACACCACATTTTTTTGCTGCTTGCCCAAAACTTCCCGTTTCCGTAATTGCTAAAAAGGCTTGTAACTGCTCGATTCGCATATTTTATCTTTTGGCAAACAGCTAGACATTATGCACAACTTGCCCTCTGTTGAACATAGCTGATTGAGGAACACGCATTTAGTATCAATAGCAACATTTGACCTTTAACCCTTTCCCTTTTCCCTTTTCCCCTTAACCAACCTAAACCATTCCATTTCGCTGCTCATCGAACTCACCTTAACTAGGGCGGGGAAAAGTTGGTAAATCAACCGCTGCCAAGGACTGAGGTTTCTTACCTTGACTTGACTGGGCTACCTTAGCCTGAGAACTTGAAGATTGCTCTGCTGTATGGCGAGATGGAACTGAGGCTGACCAAGTGGCGATTTCTGCTGCGGTTTTGATGGTTTCCTCTGTCTTTTTAGCTTTAGTGGCTTGAGACTTGTTTTTAGGTAGAGCAATTTTTGGCTCAGGAATAGTTGAGGTTGACCAGGGTTGGATAAAGCGGTTATGGGGATAGTTTTGGTTACGAGTAACGGCTTTTTCTTTGCGGGATGCTGCCTCTTGATATCTTTTTAATTGAGCTTCTTGTTGCAGAACGTTGTGTTGCTGCTGATTTAATTCATTTTGCAATTCTTGGCTTGCTTGTTCCTTGGCCACTAATTCAAAAGATTGCTGGTTGTATTTTTCCTGCAAAAGAGTACATTCTCTTTCTAGCTGGGCGGCTTGTTGCTGAGACACCTCTCGTTGTTCAGATACTTGCTTAAGGAGCAATTCCTGATTATCTATCTGTTGTTGAGAACCTGCTAATTGTTGGATTAATAGAGCAACTTGTTCTTGATAGTTTTCTAATTCTTCTGCTTGCCGAGCTAATAATAAATCGCTATTTTGCGACTTTTCAACGTATTTATTAAACTTATTATCAATTTCAGCTAGTTCTTGCTCCAAACGAAATACTTTTTTGAGCAGCTTACGGTTGTATTCACGAAGTTTGTGGGCTACCCGTTGCCAATCCATAATTCCCGTCAAGGATTCGCTCCCTTCTGAATCAGTCGTATTATTATTCTCTGCTTGAGTTGATGCTTGATCAGAGTGATTTTCTAGAAAAGAATTGTTGTCGATCATTGTCGCTTCATTAACAAATTCCCTGGCTTCTTTTTGCTGATTCCAGGGATCGTTTTGCTGCAAAAAAATAGATTCAGCATCGAAGGAGTTAGCATTATGGTTGGCTTCTTTCATGGTTCTGGTACTTTTTTATTGATTCGGAATAGAGCAATAACTAAATCAAAAGCACTTGCGTGTTTTCTCGCAATTGGCTTGTATAAATTATTATTTGATTGCTTGGTATGGCGCAACTTTTTAATATAGTATAAATATAAAATGAGCTAATAATTTTTCCTTTTGTTTTTGCTTTAGATTTAGCTAGGTACAGCTTAAACCTTGCATCAAAAAATGCCAAGGTTTGTTAATCTATAATTGTTTCTCTTAATAGTTGTTGATGTATTAAGGCTCGATCTACTAGGGATTGGACTTTCAGGGAGGCGATCGCCTGTTGTTGCTCCAACTGCGCTAACCAAGCAGTGGTAATTATTGCCGACTCATCAGGCAAATTTTGGAGTTCATATCCTGGCAAATTTAGTTCCGACATAAGTTGAGAAACTTTAGGATCGTAACTCAGGGCAAAACAGGGACAACCTTCCGCTGCTGCCATAATTAGACTATGCAAGCGCATGCCGATCGCCATTTTTACTGCTCTAAATAATCCTTTTAATTGTTGAGGATTAGCAATGGACATGATCAGATGTTCTGGTGATAGCTGATCGGCAATTTGTTCAGCGATCGCTTGATCTTGGGCAGGTTGGAAAGGAATTAACAAAATCAAGCTATTGCTTTTAGCCTGAAAGTCTTGCAGGGCTTGGATTAAAGTCTGGAGTCGCCCGGTCGTGAGGAGAGGGTGCGATCGCAAGATCACCGCCACCATCGGCTGTTCTGTATCGGGTAATGGGGGGGGAGTTTCGCTCTGTAATGCCCAAACTGGATCTGGGGCAATGATGGGTTCGAGCTGCCAATTACGCAGCAGTTGTGCTGAAGCATTGTCTCTGACGCTGATTGCATTACAGCCCAATAAAACTTGTTGCGTTAACCAACGGGTAAACGGTTTGTTCAAGGGGCCAATACCCTGAGCCCAGGCGATAGTTTTCAAGCCTCTTTGTTGGGC
>JBEANW010000107.1:0-3087 GCA_041165225.1 Cyanobacteriota bacterium
TTTGCTCCTTGCGCAACAGGAATAGTTGGTGCTTTAACAGCTAGAAAAATCTGGCAGGCTTGATAAGCTTTTTCAGCGGTCGTATTACCAAATTGCACGCTGATCCCCAGCACATTTAGGCTAGGTTGATTTAAGAGATTGGTGATTGCAATGGCATCATCGACATCTGATAATTCAATTTTGCCATGAGAGACTGTTGAAACACCTGCTGAGAAATCGGTTGAAATCAGTAGGTTTTCAGCTGAAAAACTATAAAACGGCCATAAGAAAATACTGAAACTTAAGAGTGATAATTTGAATGCGGTCATAGTAAGATGTTTTATTATTGTCATCGCAATGCTCTCTCTTACTGCCTACGCCCCGCGGTCATAAGTTCCGGGGTGCGTAGGCACTGTAAAAATAAAATGCCCTTCAATCTAATCAATTTTTGTTAACGAGTAACTATCCACCATAATTTTTAATATTGTAAAAACCCTTAAAAAATAGGTTCTTTACGCGATGGGGGATTCTTAAGGGGGAGAATTGCGATTCTCCCCCTTAAGTGCTAGACCCTTGTTTTACAAGGGGCAGCATATATTTCAGGGTAACTATTCAGCATTTTTGCTGAATAGTTACTATATTGTGCGCCGAGCATGGCGCAGATCTAGGCGGTGAAAGTCCGCTGTGGGCCGTATCGATCGGAACCACGAGTCTAGGCAAGGGTGCCTACCGTGAGGTGGGATCTGAAGGAAGCTGATGACGTAATAAGGTTGTGACGAACAGAAACCGGATAGTAGGTTACTGTCTTGAGGTAATGTAGCAATAGATACAGATGCCTAATAATCGATGGGACAAGACAGGGATAAATCCGGCATAACCTTAGGAAAGATTTGCGTCTTACCTCGGGAGATCTTGCAAGATGTTTGTGAAACCAAACTACCGCATCGGTAACGGTGGGGGAAGTCCTGCAAGAAGTCAGCAGAGGGGATAGTATGTGATGAGTCGAAACATCACAGAAGGCCCGAATTAGTCGAGTCAAGCGAGTGACGAATGACTCAAACTAGGAGGAGTAGCGGAATTGAAAGTGATCGATGATCTGAAGGTAACTGAGGACGAGATCTGCCACGGTCAATGCGGTGATGACGCAATCAAAGCTGCGCGATACGAGGAGTTACAAACCTAAATGGCGTCAGACGAAACACAAACCTTGGCATGCAATCTCATGGAGCAGATCTGCGAACGCAGAAATCTGAACCGTGCATATAAGCGCGTGAAAGCAAATAAAGGCGCGGGCGGAGTCGATGGGATGACTATCGATGAGTTGCTAGGATATTTGCGGACACACAAAGAAGAACTGACCGAGTCATTGCTTCAAGGCACTTATCAACCAGAAGCGGTACGTGGAGTTAAGATCCCAAAACCAGGCGGCGGCGAACGTCAACTGGGCATACCGACGGTGGTAGATCGAGTAGTTCAACAAGCGATAGCACAAGTGCTGGAACCAATATTTGAGCCAAGATTTTCGGGATCGAGTTACGGTTTTCGCCCTGGCCGCAGTGCTCACCAAGCATTAAAACGCGCAGGTAAGTATGTGGCCGAGGGTAATGTATTTGTGGTAGACATTGATTTGGAAAAGTTCTTTGATCGGGTTAATCACGACATCTTGATGTCGCGGTTAGCGCGGCGGATAGGTGATAAACACTTGCTGCGAATAATCAGACGATTCTTAAGGGCAGGGATCATGCAAGACGGGGTATGCAGTGCACGACAAGAAGGCACACCACAGGGTGGACCTTTGTCGCCACTGTTATCGAACATCTTGCTAGATGAGTTGGACAAGGAACTTGAAAGACGAGGACATAAATTCTGTCGTTATGCCGATGACTGCAATATTTACGTTAGGAGTCGGCGAGCGGGAGAACGGGTGTTGCTATCAATCAAGGCGTTTCTTTGGAATAAGTTAAAGCTCAAAGTGAATGAGGAAAAGAGCGCAAGTGCGCTGGTACGTGAGAGGAAATTTCTCGGGTATACAATCAGAACTGACGGGCAACTGAAGATTGCAACGGAGTCGATCAAACGTATGAAAAACAAAATTCGTATGTTAACGAAACGAAACCGAGGTATATCAATAGAAGAAGTAATTAAGCAATTAACGGCGTACCTGCGAGGCTGGAGGAACTATTTCCAACTGTCAGCAGGTAAAAGTGTATTCCAGGAAATGGATGCATGGATCCGGCGTCGATTGAGGAGTTACCGACTGAAACAAAAGAAACGAAGTTATCCAATCGCGCGATGGCTAATATCGCTGGGAATACAGGCTAAGCAAGCCTGGCAACTGGCGAAGTCATCAAAGGGCTGGTGGCGATTATCACGAACTCCAACGATTCATAGTGCATTACCAAACGCATGGTTTAAGGAACAGGGATTAATTTCACTGTTTGACATGGGAAAAGCGAGTTAAAAGCTCGATTGAAACCGCCGTATGCGACAACGCACGTACGGTGGTGTGGGAGGACGGGGACCGTGAGGCCCCTCCTACCCGATTCATTAAAGTACGATCTTTCTTTTTCTCGCCCGTTAGGCGAGTAATGTAGTAATCAATATTATTTCAAGGATCGCGCGCATTCGCGCGCGAAGTTGGCAAAGGGATATGTCGAGCAATCCCCACTCCAAATGACAGCAATAGTTAACCTGTCTTAAAAACAAGATATTAAAGTTAATTCTTCAATCCAAATTTTTTCTGCATTTCCGCCTCTTGCAAAACACATTTCATGCCAGCAGAAAAAGCGATACACACCGTATCTTTAACAGGCATTTTCCCGAGAATATCTAATCGTTTAATGATTTGATCTGTTTCGAATTCATAAGCGGTTCCTGTTGGGGTGTAGATGATCGTCCAAAAAACAAGACTGCCTTTTTCAATACGCTGACTAAATAAAACATATTCATGCTCATACTTATGAGAACCTAAATCAACAAATCGCGTTCGACGCTTGGCATTATTTTTTTTAACTAACCGTAGCTGAATAATTTGAGCATCCTCTTCACTGAATGGCTTAGTGCTTTTAGAAATTTTATTGATATCGGTATTTAAAATTGAAACGCCCT
>JBEANW010000108.1:0-5377 GCA_041165225.1 Cyanobacteriota bacterium
AATGGCGACGGCAAAACATCCAGCCATGCTGATGTATCTAGACAATAAGAATAATACCGCTCCTGAAAGTCCCTGGGGAAAAAAAAGTAATCAGGGCTTAAATGAAAACTATGCTCGTGAATTGATGGAGTTGCATACTCTGGGAGTAGACGGCGGCTATAGTCAAGATGATGTGATCGCCCTAGCTCGGATCTTCACTGGCTGGAGTATCGATCGCTCAGGCAAGAAAGGAGACAAAACAGGTTTTTGCTTCTACAATGATCGCCACGATCAACAGGAAAAGATATTTTTAGGTCATAAGATTACTGCCAATGGTATGGAAGAAGGGGAACAAGCCTTGAAAATCCTGGCGCATCATCCCGTCACTGCTCATCATATTAGTTATGAGCTAGGGCAATATTTTGTCGCCGATCAACCCCCCGAATCTCTGGTAAACCAACTAACTAAGGCATTTCTGGAGAGTCGGGGCAACATCCAACTAGTGATGGATACATTAATCCATAGTCAGGAATTTAATAATCCTCAATATTATGGACAAAAGTTTAAAACTCCTTACCAATATCTAATCTCTCTGGTGCGATTGGGAGAGATTCAAGAGCCTAGCTTCAAGCGATTACGGGGGATGCTATTCCAGTTATCAATGCCTCTTTACCGATGTGTCACTCCTGATGGTTATGGTAATACTCAAGCAACCTGGTTGAATCCCCAGGCCATGCTACAACGAACTAGTTTGGCTACAGCGATCGCCAATGGCACTTTAAATAAAAGTAGTCCCGTAGAAACCGAAAAACTCAAGCAAAATTTGGGAGTAATATCTCCCTTAACCAAACAAGTCATCGACGAAACCAACCTCAAGCTGAAGACTGCCCTGATGATGGGGAGTCCCGAAGCAATGTATCGCTAAAAATATGAAAAGAAGAAATTTTTTAACGGCAGTGGGTTTAGCGACGGGAGGAATGCTACTCCCCATTGGTTGCAATAGCTGGGTGGCACAGACCAATAACAATTCGCTTAACCCTAAACGTCTCGTCGTCATTTTCCTCAGAGGAGCAGTGGATGGCCTAAACATTGTGATCCCTCATCAAGCAGAGGAATATTATGAAGCCCGACCAACCATTGCCGTTCCCTATCCCCAACAGCCCAATGGAACTCTCGATCTGGATGGCTTTTTTGGATTGCATCCCCAACTCCAAGAACTGATGCCATTCTGGAATCGCCAGCAATTAGCCTTTGTCCATGCTAGTGGTTCACCTGTACTGGAGCGATCGCATTTTCAGGCTCAAGATTATCTAGAAACTGGCACTCCAGGGATTAAGAATACGACCGATGGTTGGATGAATCGCTTGTTAGCTCAGTTGCCCCAAGACAAACCAACTCAGGCTCTGAATGTGGGAGTGACGACTCCCTATATTCTTCAGGGAAAAATGGCGATCGCCAGTCTCAAACCTGGGATCAATTCCACTGCCCGAATGCCCACGGATAATCAAGCTGTCGGCAAGGCGTTTAGCAAACTCTATAGTGGCACAGACCCCTTAAGCCAAGCTTACCAAACTGGGGCTAAAGCCAGAGACATAGTTTTGTCGGAGTTAAGTCAAGAGATGAAGCGAGCTTCACGGGGAGCAAAACAAGTGGATGCTTTTGTCGATGACGCTGGGGAGGTAGCCAAACTGATGGTCGGCAATGCCAAGACACAATTAGCCTTTATGGAAATTGGCGGCTGGGATAGCCATGTCAATCAAAATTCTCTGTTAGAGCGATCGCTCCCCTCTCTGGGGAAAGGTCTAGCGACTTTAGCCCAAGGGTTAGAGCCAATTCTTGCCGATACCGTAATTGTGGTGATGTCCGAGTTTGGCAGAACCGTCAGAGAAAACGGCAACAAAGGAACAGATCATGGATACGGCAATGCCATGTGGCTTCTAGGAGGAGCAGTAGGGGGAGGAAAGGTCTATGGCGAGTGGCGGGGGTTAGACCAAGCAGCACTCCATGAGAACCGAGATTTACCTGTGACCACAGACTTTAGAGAAATATTTTCGGTAATTTTAGAGCAACATCTAGCAGTTGCTGGCGATCGCTTAAAACTGATTTTTCCTAATTATCAACGGACTAACAATATCGATTTCTTGTTGTAGACTTTGTTTTAGACTATCGGTTGTCCTGATCTAGCCTTCTCTGTAGAGGGCAAAGATCAGGCTGCTAAACCGAACTATTCCAGATGCTTTTGCCCTGATCTTCATTAAAACGATAGAATAGGGCTTCATCCTTAAACGGATGCTCATCGGCAACATGTTGAAAGATTCCTTTTTCAAGCATTTTCTGACCCAAAGCGATCGCATCTTCCCTGGATACCTTGACCTGCTTCACAATCCAATCCACAGCTTCATTACCTAGGAAACATCGCTGGAACAACATTAATTTATGGCGGCGAGTTTTAATTTCCACCCCTTGTTCGGAATGCATTTCGATCGCTAACTGTCTGAGGCTAATCCTTTGACCATTGCCCTTGGATTTAGAGCTATCAGCGGATGCTTGAGTATTTGAGGCGGAAGGTGATTCACTAGAACCAGGAATAATATTAGATTTGTGCTTATTATTCTGCATCCAGATCCCAACGCTATTTTGACCTTTGACTAGTAAGGTGGCAATTTGAGAACGCTCTTCGTGGTCTAGATATTCTTCTCGACATTCTTTAATCGCTGCTTCGATTTCTTCCTTGGGAAAGGATTTTTCTCTGATAAACAGATTGTCGTTATAGATCAAGCCTGACAATGTTTGATCTCCACTTTTTATCTTGCAGTACTGTACCTGTGTATGGTCTAAAAAAAGCATTTATGTCCTTACTCCTATATCTGCCCCTGTAGCTGTACAAAGTAACAATTGATTTACACAGTTATAACCTAAGTTTTGCTGTCCTAACCGTGAGAAAAAGTTATTGATCTGCACTTTTGACTGCAACGATTTTAGTATATTCAAAATTATGCAAACTGGGTTGCACTAAAAGATAATTTTGTTGGTTTAATTCGAGACTATCGGACTCACAGTTCTGTTTTGGGGAATAATAGGCTAACACATATTCTTGTCCAATCAAGGGAGCTGTGGCTTGTTCTACTTCTCCCTGCCATTGAGTTTTGGTGACAAAAATAATCAGTTGGTTTGCTAGTTGGGGAATTGCTTTGGCTACCTGGCGACGATAGATTTGATCTAGGCTACCAAAAGGAGAATCCATCACAATGGGAAAGGTGCTGCTGTCATAACCCATTAAATTGTTCCCCTCGCTCCATTGCCTGACGCGATCAATAATGCCCCCAATAAACGACAAGCTTAAGATCTGGTTTTCTCCCGTTGATGCTGCCACGGGGGCAGCGATCCCAGAAGTGTTTTCGATTAAGGTTAATTGATAATCGCTGCTTAGTTGGGGAATATAGGGGGTGAAGGAAATAAAGCTAAAAATTTCCTGTACTTTTTGTTCTAAAGCCAGACGAAACTTTTGTTCCAGACGGGTTCTCACTTCCTGTAGTCTTGCGATCGCATCTTCGGTAACAATAATTCTGGTTTGAGCCAGCTTTTGTTTGCTTTCCGTTAGCTGATGCTGGGCGACTTTGTGAGTTAAGCGCTCTAGCTGTTTAGTGCGATCGCTTTGCTGCTGTTGGTTTTCACCCTGCTCTAGAATTAGACCTTTGATTTTGGCTTCAATTGCCACAATGTTTTGCTGTAGCTGTTGGGCATCTCGATTGGGATAGCTAGTTAATTGTTGATTAGCTTGCTCTGTTGCGGTTTCCAGGCGATTAAGTTCAAGATACTGCTGCTTAATTTCGGTTTGTTGTCGATCTAGTTGCTGCCAAAAATCAGCGGACTGAGATTTAATCGTTTTGACTGCCGTTTCTAAGCGAATTGCCGATTCCTCGATGTTTTTTAATTCCGCTTTTTCCAGCCATAACTTGACGTTGTTATAGGCTACGGTGTCAGGAAGTAGCGTTTCGCCACAAAGACAACTTTGTCGATCTAATAATTGCTGAATAAATTCTTGCTTGAGTCCACTGGCAAGCTGTCCGCGATCGCGTAATGTTTGCAGTAAATCTAAAAAGCGATCGCCTATAGCTGGGAGAAAAACTACATAACTATCCCGCGATAATAACTTTTTCAATTCCTGTTTATTCTGGAGCAAATTATCCTTAATTAACTTCTGCTGTTTAACTAACTGAAGTTTCAGTTTTTGGATTTCATCAGCACCACTAATTTCTAATAACTGTCGCGCTAAATTAGCTTTGCGTTGCTCTAATTCAATTACTTCTCCCTTGATGGTGGCAATTAGTTGTTTAATCGTTGCCACATCTTGCTCTAAATCAATCTGCTCCCTTAATAGCTCCTTAGTTTGAGGATCCCCTAATTCTACCAACTCCTCTTGGAGACTTCTTTTTGCTTTCTTGAGATGCTCTATTCCCCGATCTAAAACCTTGACTCCTAGTAATTCCTTGGTATCTTCAGCAATATTCGAGTTCTGACGAAAGAAACCATCAATCCGTTCTCCATCAAAGAAAAAATACTGATGTAAACTAGCGGGGAGAATGCGGTTAATAATATCCTCTGGCGACTCTAGGGGTGGATACCAGCGCCCATCGTCTCCTGCCACCAACATAAATAAATTAGCCTGAGTATAGCTAACCTGATGTTGAGCATTTTTGCTGGCGTAACACTTCCGTTTCAACTGATAGATTTTGCGATCGCGTTCAAACTGTAACTCTACCCAGCATTCTACCCCTTGCTCTGGAGATGCTTCTCCCAGAGATCTTTGATTAACTAATAATTCTGGGGCAGCAAAAGCGGCGGTAAACTTTTCATAGAGTACCCAAGTAAAAGCATTGAGAATCGAAGTCTTGCCTGCACCATTGTTGCCGTAGATGACCGTAGTGTTTCTTGCGCCACTGGCAAACTTAATCTGTGGGGTTTTGCCATAAAACTGCCGAAAGTTACACAGTTGCAGATAATTTAACTTCATTGCACAACGTGTTTAATAATATTGAGAATATCTTCGTTAATATTACGAGGAGTTTTTAAATAAAGCTTATCTTTCTCTAACTTTAAAACCTGTTCGATTACCTGTTTTACTGCCTTTGGGGCATTGGCGATCGGCTCTTGAATTGAACTTAAATCTGAATTTAATTGCTGATTATGATTAAATAGATTGCTCATGAATAATCTTGTTTTACTATATTCTCCCCATTATGCAGATTATATAACGGACTGAAGAATCTAATTGATTAAAAAGTCAAAATCAGTTAAATTCAGTTGGTCAATCCCAGCAAAACAGGTTATCTTCTAGTAAAAAAGCCAAGAACAATTAACGTCAGCGATGAGTATTAGTAGTCTGGAATTTGAATTC
>JBEANW010000109.1:0-4452 GCA_041165225.1 Cyanobacteriota bacterium
GAAACAGCAGCTAATGTTCGTTCTAGTATCGAACTGATCGACCAAACCGATAAAGCCCAGACACTAATTAAAAATCTAGTGCAGATGATCGAAGAAAAACGGCTGTAAGTCAAGGTATATACCAAAGGTACGCTACACGAAAAAGCTTATATCTTTGACTATGGAATAAATTATCTCCTCTAGTTTCTCCCCCCTGTGATTTCCGCCGTGTCGCCATCATCGTTAACTTCCGTGTTGACTGTGCCGTCGGAGGTAACTTGAGCAAGGAAGGAGTGTTGTTATGAGCGACAAGCAACAAGAACTTGAATCCGTTGGTGATTACGGTCAATTGAATGCGATCACAATTGATCAAGCAGCAGCTTTTGTAGGATGGGTTAGGCGGTTTTTAACCTAAGTAGTAAAGTTCCAAGTCTTTATTCGCCGTAACCCATCAATTGCGAAAATTACTAAACTCGATTTGGGGATGAGCGAGGGTAAAACCTGCATCTTTGATCTTTTGGTTAGACAGTTTCATATTATAGGCACGAGGGGAAGTTTGGGAACTATCCCAGGTAACAGGGGGCAGCCCGTGAGCCTCCAATAATCTTTGGAAAAATTCCTTACTCGTCATTGATTCATCGCTATTTAGATGATAAATCCCCTGGAGTTGATGATCTTTGGCAAAATCGATCGCCCTGACAATATCTTCTATATGAACCCAATTGGTATAGTTTTCTCCTGTTCCTGGGCGAGTTGTTCCCGCAATTCTACTAAAGATCTTGATTAACTCTCTCCCTTGGCCATAGATACCCGTTAGGCGCAAAATACAGGTTTTAACCTGGTCGGTTGATGCTGAGAGTACAATTTGCTCTGTTTGAGCGAGAATCTCGCCAAATTCGTCCCTGGGATTTACCGCCACAGTTTCATCGACGACATCACCACCCTGATGGTTGATTATGCCATAGCTACTAGTATAAATAAGCTGTTTAATCTCACTATTAGCCTGGATTGCCTTTACTAGGTTTTGGGCTGTCTCTAAGTAAGCTTGACGATAAGCTTCGGGAGTTCGTTGCTTTGAACCGACGCTCAGTAAGACAAGATCCTGGTTCGCCACCACCTGCTGCAAGGCGGATAAATCATCTCCCCTCAGTACCACTACCTGGGAAGCGATCGCCTGTAATGAGGCTACTTTATCCCTTGTCGTGGTAGTCACTGTAACTTCGTTGCCTGCCTCGTGCCATAAACGAGCCACTGCCCTACCTACATACCCACAGCCAATAATCGCCAGCTTCATATTTGCCCTGCACTGCATTTCTTCTGTAAGGGCGAACTGCCGTTCGCCCCCTACCTTGACTCTAACGAGATTGATAACTGCGATCTATAATCCAGTCTTCTTGAGCAAATCTATATTCCGCATTGCTAATCACATTTTGCTCTAGCAACCACCTTAACCTGTCGGTTTGTTGTTTCCAGTCGCGATCGTAATTAATATAAAAATATTTTTCTCTTAAATATTCCTTGCGTTGTAGCCATAACTGGGCTAAAAATTGCTCTAAAGCTTGACGATTTGGTTTATCTCGCAAGAAAACAACTTTTCGGCGATCGCAAGTTTCTAAAATAATATAGTTTTGTTGCCGATATCGATATAAAACTCCCGATAATAAGGCAGCACTTAAAGGCAAAATAGTATAAATAAATCCTTGATTAGTAATGAAGCTTTGTAACAAGATACATGTCGAGAAAGTAACCATAATAATAGTTACAAAAAGAAACCTTGAGTTATGGCGACAGCTTATTTTAGCTTCCCCTTTGAGGTTCTCATAGCTTATATAATTCTCGTGTTCCCCTTCTTCATTTTTAAGATACAGCTTGAGCTTATTTGATAATAAATAAAAGCTTCTTTTCTCGAATAAAGTTTTTTGATGTAATTCCATAGGTGCTAAATTACTGTTCCCCTAATAAAACTTAGCAGGAGATTGCATGAGTAAAGCAAATTTAATTTTTATTTAATTCCTTTGGTTCTTTTTGCATTATAAAAATACATAAAAGGAAAGCTGATCTTTATAATTAATTTATGAAAATTGTTGCCTATTTATATAGCGATCCTTTACTAGAAACTGCCCCTGATCAGAATATTTGGGGTTTAGAAGTCGATCGCGTTTATCAAGACAGAGGAGAACATCAACAGTTGCAACAGTTAATTAAAGACTGTGCCTTAGACCCTCCCAAGTATTTGCTAGTGCGTCGCCTTGAGGAATTGGGGGACAATATTGAAGTGATTTGCGATCGCTTGAATCAATTAGAGTCTTGGGGAGTAGAAATTATTACTACAGAACAGGATTATAGTTCCTCTCAATGGAGTCAGTTTAACCGTCAACAATTGAAGCTTAAATTAAGTACTTTACTCCAAGAGGTTCAGAGTAATAAGCAGCGTACCCGCATCGAACAAGGTCATGCTCGCAATCGTTTAAAAATGCTCCCGCCTCCTGGTAAAGCTCCCTACGGATATCGTCGGGGACAAGACCGCTATATCCTAGATAAAAGTACCGCTCCAGTAGTCAAGGATTTTTTTGAGCGATTTATTTTATTTGGTTCCTTGCGGGGGGCAGTGCGGTATTTAGAAAAGCGTTATGGCAAAAAGATTTCCCCCACCACAGGACGCAATTGGCTCATCAATCCTGTGTATCGAGGCAATTTGCAATATAAAGATCAGTCAATAATTTCCCATACCCACACGGCAATTATTAATGGGGAAGAATCTGCTCAAATAGATCGTCTACTACGACGCAATCGCTTGCTACCCAGCCGTTCTGCCAGCGCACCTCGTTCCCTGGCGGGATTAGTTAGCTGTCAAGATTGTCAGTTAGGGATGAAAATTACTGGGGTGACGCAACACAAAAAGAAGACGGAGTATCTATACTTGCGTTGCCATAATTGTCCTCAACAACCCAAGTGTCAGGGAATTCCCTATGGTCAAGTTTTAGCTCAAACCATTACTCAAATTTGTGCTGAGTTGCCTTTAGCCGTTGCTCAATTAGAACTACCTAATGATTCTACTGTTGATAATAACTATAGACAACAAATTGCCGAGAAGCAAAATATCCTCCAGCAATTACCCGACTTAGGAAACCAGGGTATCCTCGACTCCGAAACGATCGCATTGCGTACCTACAAACTCCGTGGCGAAATTGCCCAGCTAGAAATCAGGATCGCTCAACTGCCTCCAGGTAATCTCAAAGCGATCGCTCAAGCTGTTTCTTTGCCACAATTCTGGCTAGACCTATCGGAAGCAGAAAGACGGTTTTATTTTCGTGAATTCATTAAACAAATAGAGATTATTCGTAATCCTTCTAAGTCTTGGAACATTCAGCTAAACTTCATTTTTTAAGTCTACTATTAGATATCTTTCTTATTAAGATATATCTTTAAAAATATTCTCAAAAATTCCAGAATTAGGACACAACCATTTGTTTGAAAGTAAAGATATAGTTGCGATATTATAGAAGTCAAAGCAATCGAAAAATTAATATGAATGGTTCTCCCAGAGTACTATGAAATCAATTGTTTAATTTTTTGTCCTAGAGATAATTCTCTCTCTTACAGATTGTGAGATGGTTGATAGTGAAGGCATTCAATCGATTTCTATAAATATATTTGAGACATTAAACTCAAATTCTTTAACTGTAAACAAATTAAATTAATTATGAAAATCAAAGCTGCAAAAATACGTCAATGGCATCGTTGGCTTGCGCCAATTATGATTCTACCTATCCTATTAACTGTAATTACAGGAATTGTTTTTCAAATTGGCGAATTAAGTGGTTTCGAGGAGCAAGTTGGTTGGGTAATTTCCTGGCATAAAGGTGATTTTGGTTTTGTTGATTTTCAAAAAAGCTTCCCTTTTCTCAATGGCATCGGATTATTGTTTTTGACTGTAACAGGAATCTCAATGTGGTGGAAAACTCGCAAAATCTCTGGAGGCAAACAACCAGAATAGATTTCTTTCTCAAATTGCAAAAATCGCCCTGCCCGTTTCTTTGCGACAATTCTGGCTCGACCTATCCGAAGCAGCAAGATGGTTTTATTTTCGTGAATTTATTCAACAAATAGAGATTATCCGTAATTCTTCTAAGTCTTGGAGCATTCAGCTAAACTTCATTTTTTAAGTTCGTTAAACTCCTTATTTGACAAATATTATCATTTAACTGTATTCTCAAAAGTTCTAGGAGCAACTAGTCTATCTGGTAATAGGGTTGATGGGGGAAGTCCCCTACGGCGATCGCCGATTATGCCATTACCTTTTTACGTTTAAGTTAAGTGTGAGGATTCTAAACCATGTTTAAATTTTTGAGTAAAACTGCGCCGATTATCCTTGTGGTATTAATCACGGGGATATTCAGTGATGAAGCGAAGGCACAAAATAGCCAGATCCTAAAACAAATCGAACAATACGGACAAGAAAGTCAAAACAAT
>JBEANW010000110.1:0-3582 GCA_041165225.1 Cyanobacteriota bacterium
CTGAAAAGAGGGATATTCATGATTGCTCCTCATTCTAGCTAATAATTAAGCTTCTAGTCTTGGAAAGAAGTAAGAAGTCATAGCTGGCTTAGATAACTCAGCAAGTCCGCCATTTCTTGTCCACTCGGCTGAAATTTTGGCATCGGCGGAGTTCTACCACTAGTTACTTGAGTAATTATGTCCCTGGCCGATTTGCGCTTGGAAATATTTTCTAATCTTGGCCCTACATTTATCTCCGTCTGGAGGTTATGGCATCCTGCACAGTTGATCTGAAAAATAGCCATGCCATTTTGGATATCTCCATCGAGAGCTAAAACTTGATGAGCATAGGGATCAGCATCTCTTTGCCAATAGGTACCCAGAATGCCAAAGCCGATCACCAGCATTACTGCCATGATGATTAATATAAGGCGATTTAGCCAAGAATAGGATTGGGCTAACTGGTTATCCACTGTTAATTTCAGAGATATGAATGTTTACTTATGTTTACTATGATTAATAAAATAACCTACAATCCTTACCGAAAGCTAGCTAACAAATCAGTATTTAGTCCTGAAACTACTAAGTATCAGGTAATTATTAAGACTTAGTTTTAAGCTGAATCAGTCTGAAAGCTCCTATGCTACAAAAAAGCTTCTAGATGACAGGCTTGTCGCTATTAGCGTAGGATATATTCAAATCAGATAACTTTTTAAGGAGACATCTTGTGATCGAACCTCTACTGCTAGGAATCGTACTAGGCTTGACTTTCATTACTTTACTGGGATTGTTTTTCGCTGCTTACATGCAGTACAAGCGCGGTAACGAACTAGGCATGGACTAGGTATCAATCCGCTTATTTTTAACTCTAAAAGTTAACAACAGCAGATATTAATCATTAACTAATTAAAGATGGAGAGACAACAATTAAGTTTCTTCATTTTTTTTAGTATAAATACATGATCCATTACTTTTGCCTTGAAGGGGGAAAATTCTGGATAAACTTTAGATCTGGAGCCTGACCATAAGGCTCAAGGTGGGCTTGTCTACTTTCTAAAGAGCCTGATAGCTCAATTGTGATATAGCTCCCAGGTTTAAGAGTTAATAGTTGCGACCATTCGATCGCTGTAATACCTGGTTCGACTTCTGACCCAGACCAATAGGTTTCGGGGTAGAGACGATCTATCTGAGGGGGTTCTAAGCGATATAGATCTAGATGATAGAGAGGGATGCGACCATCCAGGTATTCATTAATGATGGTAAAAGTGGGGCTAAGGATCGGTTCTTTAATCCCCAATCCATGACCAATTCCTTGGACTAAAGTAGTTTTGCCCGCCCCCAAATTGCCGATTAACAGCAGGGTTGAACCAGGGGGTAAATGCTTGCCTAATAGACAACCAAAATCGAGGGTAGCTTCCAGGGTAGGCAAGAGGATCTTTGGCACAAATTTAAGACTAAATTTAAGACTATTTAAAAACCGTTATTGAAGAATAAAAAGTTTAAACTTTTGCTTGATTATCTTAGTCAAACCCAGACTAGCTGGGGGCTGAAAAAAGTTCATTGAAAGTTCATCTGATTTAACGGTCAACAACACACTTCCTTCATATTGAATTGATACATTATAAATAAGCCAAGTAACTTTAAGTTGGGATAACAAAGTAAAGCGGACTGATTAGACTGTAATACTTTGTTACTTCCCTTTTATTTTTTTTACTACATAAGAATATAGTCTAATACTCTCAACAGTAGCTATAGTAAATGTTGTTGTTTGATTAGATTTTGGGTTGCCATTTGCCACTGTACCAACGCAACAAAACTCTAGCAAGCTGACTAGAACTGTGGCGCACATGACCTCTGACGGAATCTTCTTCCATCACATTTGCCATCACGATTCTACGATTAAGTTTAGCAATTTCCTGGCGGTCTAATTCCACAGGATGAGAGTTTTCTAAAGCATAACGTTGGAGAGATAGGGCGCTTGGAGGTTTGCGATGGACTAAAACTGCATCAAATAACTTGCCTTTACTAATGCGATCAATTTCTCGGATATGATCAGCAACGCTGTAACCTTCAGTTTCTCCAGGTTGCGTCATAATATTGCAGATATAAATACGGGGAACATCGACATTGGCGATCGCATTGCGGATTTCAGGAACTAACAGATTGGGGGCAATACTGGTATAAAGACTCCCTGGCCCGATGATAATATATTCAGCTTCCTCAATTGCCTTGACTGCGGAGGGGAGAGCAGGAGGATTGGCGGGAATACAGCCAATATTTTTGATTCTGCCTTTAGCTTCGGGAATATTAGACTCTCCTTCAATGAGTCTGCCATCTTCCATTTCTGCCCAGAGGCTAACGTCACTGAGGGTAGCAGGCAAAACCTTCCCACTAATAGCCAAAACCTTCGAGCTAGCCATTGCCGCCTGTTCTAAGTCCCCCGTAATCTCGCTCATCACGGTGAGAAACAAATTACCAAAGCTGTGACCGACAAGTCCATCCCCCGCTTTAAAACGGTATTGAAATAGCTCAGTCAGTAATTCCTCTTCATCGGCTAAGGCAGCCAGACAGCTACGGATATCTCCTGGGGGCAATACACCAATTTCTCGTCTGAGTCTACCTGAAGAACCTCCATCATCGGCTACAGTGACGATCGCTGTAATATTACTGCTATATTCTTTAAGTCCCCGCAAAAGAGTAGATAGACCAGTACCGCCACCGACCACAACAATTTTGGGGCCACGCTTGAGACGGCGACGATCTAGCAGCATATCTACTAGTCCCTTATCCTTATCTACCCCCAAAACATCGGTAATAGAACCCATAGTGCGGGACTGTCCCCAAATGATCAGAAATATGCCGACAATCAAAACAACTGGCCCTGAAATATAATTGGGAACAACGGTAGTTAAGAATTCGAGAATCTCGGCAGTGAAGGACAGGACGCGATAGATCGGTGTAAGCTTACTCCAGATTGCCGAACCAATGACCGCCAACATGAAGCCAGTAGCACTGATGAGTAACCATCGTTTAATAAATAACCCAGGAGACAGCCATTTAAATAACCGACTACGGCGACGAGGCTTTTTCTGCTCTGAATTATGGTGCGAGAATGAATTTTTCATCCCAAGTTAAAGACTGTTTTCGAGATAGATACCAGAGTCGTTAAGATAAACATATCCTATCGTGCTGTAGTTGAGTTGGCAGGTAGCCATAAATATCAAGAGTGCAATCTTGGAAATAGAGTTTATGGTTTTAAGGTTAATCGGATCTGGCTCAAATGAAAATTAAAATCTTAGGATTAGATCCAGGAATAGCTATTTTGGGCTTTGGTAGTATTCTTTGTCAGACAGAAGCAGAAATGGTCTTAGATGTGAAACAGGTGCAGCTTCAGGATTATGGCACGATTGAAACCTCTGCCGCCAAATCTCTTGGCGATCGCCTCTGTACGATTTATGATGACCTCCAAGCCGTGATTGCCGAGATTCAGCCTGATTTAGTGGCAGTAGAGAAATTGTTTTTTTATCGTATGAGTCACACCATCACCATCGCTCAAGCTAGGGGAGTCTTAATGTTGGTATTAGGGCAGGCAGGCTTACCTTA
>JBEANW010000111.1:0-6675 GCA_041165225.1 Cyanobacteriota bacterium
AGAACAATGGATGAGAAATCCTTGGGCGAAAGTTTTATTTTTAACCATGAGCTTGAATCTGCTTATTGCTCCTGGGGTAATGGCTGCTTCTGGTGCGGAAATTACTCGCAATACTGCTTACGCGATCGGTATTTTATATTGTGTAACTATAGCATTGTCTATTTATTTGTTCACCGTCATTTTTCAACCCGAAAGGTTTTAGTTTTAGGGCGCAAGCTAAATTGAATATAAGCGCACAAGGCTTACACCCCTACATTACATAATCCGTCATTCATCTTTTAAATCATGTTTATTCTGCGAGAAACAATTACAAGCATTCGTACCATTTTAATTTTGTGGTTATTAACTGCTTTGATTTATCCTTTTTTATTAATTTTTATTGGACAATTTGTCTTTCCTTATCAAGCAAATGGGAGTCTAATTACTAATGCACAAGGTAGTATAATTGGTTCGGCTTTGATCGGACAAAACTTTACAAGCGATCGCTATTTTATAAGTCGTCCTAGTACTACTAATTACAGCATTGGTGATGATGCCAAACCCACTGGGATCAGTGGTGCGAGTAATTTAGCTCCTAGCAATCCTGATTTAACTAAAAGAGTTGAAGAAACTATTGCTCAACTAAAACAACAAGGAATAGAACCCACTGCCGATTTAGTTTATACTTCTGGTTCGAGTTTAGATCCCCATATAACTCCTGAAGCAGCTAAAGCACAAATTCAAAGGGTAGCCCAAACTAGAGGATTGGATACTAATCAAGTAGAGCTTTTAGTAACGAAAAATACTGAAGGAAGATTTTTAAGTATCTTCGGCGAGCCAGGAGTAAATGTTTTGAAATTAAATTTGGCGTTGGATGCTTTAAATTGAAGTTGAAATTGATGTCTTTAGGATGTTGTTCCATTTAATACTCTTTATAGGGCTGTTATACGGAAATATTCTGGGTAACATTATTAAGTTTACTGAAGGCGGTTTAGTTACAATCAAACAACTTAAGTCATGATTGAAGGTAATAAAATAACTGATTCCTTGGTTTACCAATTCTCTCAACGACGCGGTAAACACAGAATCTATATCGGAATGTCTCCAGGGGTTGGCAAAACTTACCGAATGCTATTGGAGGCTAAAAGATTATTGGAAGAAGGAATTGATGTAGTTATTGGGTTATTAGAAACTCATGGTAGAGAAGAAACCGCAGCAGCAGCAGCAGCAGCAGGATCAGAATTTATTCCTCGTAAGCAAATCCTACGGGGAAATAATACCTTAACTGAAATGGATACGGAAGCAATACTCGCCCGTCAACCCCAGTTAGTGTTAATTGATGAATTGGCTCATACTAACGTACCAGGTTCGCAACGGGAAAAACGCTATCAGGATGTAGAAATAGTTTTGGCAGCAGGCATTGATGTTTTTTCTACGGTTAACATTCAACACCTCGAAAGTTTAAATGATCTGGTAGCAAAAATCACTGGGGTGATAGTTAGAGAAAGGATTCCAGATCGCTTATTAGATGAAGCTGATGAAGTAGTCGTAGTGGATGTTACTCCCGAAACTATACAAGAACGCTTGCGGGAAGGTAAAATTTATACCCCAGATAAAATAGAGCAATCTTTACAGAATTTTTTTCAACGACACAATTTAGTTGCTTTACGGGAATTAGCCCTCAGAGAAATCGCCGATAATCTCGAAGAAATTGCTCAATCTACGACACCCAAAGACAAATACTGTAGTATTCACGAACGAGTCCTGGTTTGCATTTCAACTCATCCCAGTTCTTCTCATTTATTAAGAAGAGGGGCAAGACTCACTAGTCAAATGCGATCGCGCCTGTATGTTTTATATGTAAATAATCCAGATCGCTTTTTAACTAAATCAGAAAGTTTGTATTTGGAAACCTGTGAAAAGTTATCTAAACAACTGGGTGGTGAGTTTATTCGGGTGGATAGTAATAATATTACTGGCGCGATCGCCCAAACTGCTAAGAAATATTTTGTTACTCAGATAGTATTGGGACAAACACAGCGATCGCGCTGGCAATTATTGTTACGAAGCTCTCCCGTGCAGGAATTGCTTAAAGTTCTTTATGATGTCGACCTACATATTATTTCGACTAATAAGTTATAACGTGACCGTCATTAATCATTGGATTGGTGACAAGTTAAGAAAAGAGATAAAGTCAAGGCGATCGCTATATCTAATTATCCACCTGAATTCCCATCAAAGATTGCTCAAAGCCCATTCTCTGCTCGGCATTACGCAAGAAATAACCACTCATCATTGCAGAGGCTAATAACCGCCCTAAATTCTCTCGATTGGTATTAATTTCCACTTCAAAATCTTCCTGGGGCATATTGCCTAGCAAGCCAGTGATGTTGCGTTCGATGATCTGAAACACCTCTTTCGATTCAGGCTGGGAGAGGTGAGTAATTGTTTCTGGACTAAGGGATTGAACATAACGCCATAGTGAGTTTTCATTTGCGCTGCCTTTGAAAGCACTCTGAGAAATATCTTGATTGCTCACGTTTAGCCTCCTGGCTGGGTTAAATAGAAGTGCGTTAATAATTTAATTATCTGCTTTTCATTAAAACACTTTGGGATTAATTCTTAGTTACGTAGAACCGAACTCTCAACAGAGAGTTTTCCGATCAAGAGCCAGAACAGTCTGGCTTTAATCTGACCCTGATCGGGTTTAACTGGCAAGGTATTCTCTAATTGCCATTTTCCGCTTACGCAGCTTCGAGAGGGCTTCTCGCTCAATTTGTCGCACTCGCTCTCTACTAATACTTAAGCACTCCCCAATCTTGGCTAAGGTCATCGGTTTACCATCGGCTAAACCAAACCGTAAACAAATTACTTCTTTTTGCTGAGGGGTTAGATCGGCCATTAACTTTTCCAAATCTCTTTTTAAAGAAGAGGAGGTGGCATAGTCTTCGGGAGATTGTCCACCATCTTCCAGCATATCCCCAAGCTCAGTATCGTTGTTATCCCCCACCCTCACATCTAGAGAAATAGGCTGCCGAGACTTTTCTAGATAGTCACGCACCTGCTTGGGAGTCAACTCTAGCTCTTGAGCCAGTTCAGCAATAGTTGCTGTTCTGCCTTTTTGTTGAGCTAATTGTCTTTGAGCTTTTTTGATCTTATTGAGTTTTTCCGTGATATGAATTGGGAGGCGAATAGTACGACCTTTTTCGGCGATCGCTCTGGTGATTGCCTGACGAATCCACCAGTAGGCATAGGTACTAAAACGATATCCTTTGGTGGGGTCGAATTTTTCTACACCCCTTTGCATGCCGATTGTTCCCTCCTGAATCAGATCCAGCAGATCGAGATTCCGTTTGAGGTACTTTTTCGCCACGGATACTACTAGCCGCAGATTGGCTTCCACCATTTTCCGCTTGGCAGATTCTCCCGACTCCATCATCGTTAGCAACTCTTGGGTCGTTGTGGACGCTGCTTTTGCCCATTCTTCCGTGGTGGGTTCTACGCCAAATTCTTCGATGAAAGACTCTCTGACTTGAGTTAAAGCGATCGCCTTCTGCACTCTTTTGGAATATAGAATTTCTTCCTCATGAGTTAAAAGAGGAACGCGACCTATTTCTTTGAGATAGCTTCTAACTAAGTCGTTAGATTTTTGTGCTGTTTTCATTACGCGATATGCTTATTGGTGTTGGTGGTGTAAGAAAAAGTTTTCTAAGATGTGATACCCATAAGTCAGTGTTTTATGAGGGCATATATGTACTTTTGTAAAAAAATGCTGCCTTGGGAACGCCAAGAATTTTCTAATATTTGGTTTCGGTTGCTACATCTGAGCTACAATCGCTTGTCTAGATTCTATTTCCCGCATTTTTCTAAACCTAATAGTATTCCTGTTCCAACTCATTAAATTCTACGATACACGATTTCTATTAACTTATGTAAAGTTTATTAAAAAAACTTGTTAGTGAATTAGGATTAATAATGTTCTGAAGTTTCTCCTGATAAAGAAATCATATCGATAAAACAAAGCCAAAAATGCAACACTGGCAACAAAGTCGGTTTAATTGCCTATTTAATTACCCGTTTAATCTAAGGATAGATGACCAATAGGACTCCACAACTAAGATTTTGAGAGTTGGACATTATTCAAGGGAGAAGAGGGTAATTTAGTTTTAGATTGATTTTCAGAACTGATCACAAAATCTATTTATCCTCAAAGTGTTGGCAATCTAGCAGAATGATGTTAACGAACTGGAGTTTAAATTATAGTTCAACTAGTTTGACTAATAACATCAGACAAAGCTTTTAGTTCATGGTCAATTTGCAATGTTTCAATTTACCAGTCTTAATTTACAATATCTCAATTTACTGTGATTTACAGTGTGAACCAGCTAAATGCTCGTAGGTTGATCAACAGTTTGACACCATCATTTTGCTAAATTGCTCTACATAAAATACTACTATGAGACTTGGGAACGGAAAGCTGTAAAAATAATTAAGTGTAAGACACAAGAATTCTCTAACCAATAGCGAATTAGGATTTTATGAACACACCTCAAGTAGCTTCTTGTGGTTCTTGGAAATCGCCCATAACCTCAGATTTAATAGTTTCTCAAACTGTTGGCATTGGTAGCTTGGCTGTTAACCAAGGAAACATTTATTGGCTAGAAAAAAGACCCCAAGAAGAAGGTCGAAATTTGTTAATCGGCTACGGCAATAGGGGAGAGTTGAAAAATTTCACCCCTTCCCCCTTAAGCGTGCGGAGCAAAATTCATGAATATGGCGGTGGAGCGTTTGTAGTTGAAGGAAATACAATCTATTTTTCTAACTATCAAGATGGCAGAATTTATCAGCAGATAATTGGCACTCAGCCTTATCCTTTAACGGACAAATTAGAGCGACGTTATGGAGATCTAGTGGTGGATCGCCACCGAAACCGCTTGATTTGTGTCTGCGAAGATCATTCTTTGGGGGGGGAAGCCGTTAATAGTATTGTCACCATTAATCTCAACACGGGCAGAATTCAGAATTTAGTTGCGGGTAGCGATTTTTATGCTGCTCCCCGTCTCAGTGCCGATGGCAAGTATCTAGCCTGGTTGAGTTGGAATCATCCCGATATGCCCTGGGACAGTACCTATCTCTGGTTAGGGCATCTTGACCCTGATGGCTTGGTTTTAGAGCCTGAATTGATGGCGGGAGGTCCAGCAGAATCAATCTGTGAACCGAAGTGGGGGGATGATGGTACGCTTTATTTTGCTAGCGATCGCACAGACTGGTGGAATTTATACCGACGGCAACCAGGAGGAAAAGTAGAAATTCTCCATCAAAAATCAGCGGAGTTTGCCTATCCCCATTGGGTGTTTGGCTTATCGACTTATACGGTGGTGGGGGAGGATTTAATCTGTGCTTATGCGGCGGATGGCTGCTGGCATTTGGGTAAAATCGACCTGAAAACCAAGCAGTTTAGGGAAATCAAAACTACCTATACCAATATTTCTGACCTTCAAGGAGGGGATGATTTTGTCATCTTTATCGGCGGTTCCCCAACGGAAGCCACAGCGGTCATCAAGTTAGATTTAAACACCTTTAGAGAACAAATACTAAGGCGGACAGGAGAGTTGGAGATCGACCCTGGTTATCTATCCCTGCCAGAAGCGATCGCTTTTCCCACTAGCAATGGTCTAACTGCCCATGCTTGGTATTATCCTCCGCAAAATAAAGACTATCTAGCTCCCCCAGGGGAACTGCCTCCTCTAGTGGTAAAAAGTCATGGAGGCCCGACCTCAGCAGCCACAGTGGATTTAAACCTGCGAATTCAATATTGGACTAGTCGTGGTTTTGGTTATCTAGATGTTAATTATGGAGGCAGTATCGGCTATGGTCGTCAATATCGTCAGCGACTAGATGGTAAGTGGGGCATCGTCGATGTGGATGATTGTATTAATGCAGCTAAGTATTTGGTTAAGGATAATCTGGTCGATGGCGATCGCCTGGTGATTACAGGGAGCAGTGCAGGAGGCTATACTACCCTAGCAGCCTTGACTTTTCGTGACACCTTTAAAGCGGGAGCGAGTTATTATGGCGTGAGTGACCTAGAGATCTTAGCCAAGGATACCCATAAATTTGAATCCCGCTATTTATATCGTCTGGTGGGTAAGTATCCCGAAGATCGAGCTATTTACCAAGAGCGATCGCCAATCTACTATACCGATCAGCTAGACTGTCCCGTAATCTTCTTCCAGGGATTAAAAGATCAGGTAGTTCCCCCGAATCAGGCAGAAATGATGTTTCAGGCGATTAAACAGAAGGGTTTGCCCGTGGCTTATCTGGCTTTTCCCCAAGAGGCTCATGGTTTTCGGATGGCGGAGAATATTAAAAAGTCCCTCGATAGCGAATTTTACTTTTATTCCCGCGTCTTTGGCTTTGAACCAGCAGATCAACTCGAACAGATAGAAATAATTAATTTATAGTTAATATTTGTAGTTGATTTGAGAGCTATGGCAATTAATCAAGTATTTTTTTATATCCCCAATCTGATTGGCTATGGCAGGTTTATCCTCTATCTAGGTAGTTTTATTTGCCATAGTTTGGGTAATTGGCAACTGTGTCTGGGACTATATGCGATCGCCTTTATCCTAGATGAATTTGATGGTCGTGCTGCCCGTGCCTATAATCAAAGCAGTAATTTTGGTGCTGCCCTGG
>JBEANW010000112.1:0-10947 GCA_041165225.1 Cyanobacteriota bacterium
AGTTAGACAGCATGGCTCTAATTTGCGCCTGTTGAGCAGCGGGAAAAACATCAATGATCCGATCCACTGTTCCCGAAGCGGAGTTGGTGTGGAGAGTTCCAAATACCAAGTGTCCTGTTTCCGCTGCGGAGATTGCCAAGGAAATTGTTTCCAAATCTCGCATCTCTCCCACCAAAATAATATCGGGGTCTTCCCGCAGGGCAGCTTTCAAGGCATTGCCAAAACTTTTGGTATCTTCTCCTTTTTGGCGCTGGTGAAAGAGACTTTTATGATTCTCAAACACATATTCAATGGGGTCTTCTACCGTT
Organism: Cyanobacteriota bacterium; assembly: GCA_041165225.1. Classification (GTDB taxonomy): domain Bacteria; phylum Cyanobacteriota; class Cyanobacteriia; order Cyanobacteriales; family Xenococcaceae; genus Waterburya. Next base: position 309 of record JBEANW010000112.1, read on the forward strand.
AGAATGTGTTCTCCCCGACTGCGGTTAATTAAGTCCAACATCGCTGCCAGGGTAGTGGTTTTCCCTGAACCTGTCGGGCCTGTGACTAATACAAGTCCCCTGGGTCTTTCGGTGGTTTTTCTGATGATGTCTGGTAGACCTAGCTGGTCAAAATTGGGAATCTTGGAAGACAATGCCCGTAAACAAGCAGCAAAACAACCACGCTCTTTATAGACGTTAACCCGAAACCGAGCCAATCCTTTCACCCCATAGGAGCAATCGAGTTCCCAGTTCTGCTCTAGCTCTTTTCTTTGAGTATTGTTCAACATACTAAAGATCAAGCGTTGACACTCTTGAGGACTCAGTTCCTCGCCAATGGGGGTTAATTTACCACTAATCCGAAAGTAGATTGGCGCGCCAGCTTGGATGTGCATATCAGAGCCACCCATTTCCACTAGCTGCTCCATCATGTCTTCGATCATTAAATCCATAATCTGTTCCTGAGCAAAATTTTCTAACTTTTTAAACTATTTAACTATTGGGATCTTGATTGACTAAAAACGAGAAGTCATACAGTAAGGACAATCTAGCCACTCAGGGAGTAATTCAGCCCGACAGCTACGACAGGTTAAGCCACTCTTGCGTTTGGCTTTTAATTCTGCTTCCAAACCTGAGTCGGTAAAGGTTACCCGTTCCACTTCTTCTAAAGTAGTTTGACCTTCTTTAACGAGATTGAGACTGTAGGCGAGGATCGTGATCATCCCTTCTTCCACCGCGGTTTCTTTAATGCGATCGGTATTTGCCCCTTCATTGATTAAAGTCTGGATCTTTTCCGAGTTACGCATTACTTCGTAAACCCCGATTCGTCCCTTGTAGCCTCCTCCTTGGCACTTGGGACATAGTGTCCCGTTGGCTTTTGCTTGGGAAAGTTGTTCTACGTCTAGCTTATGAGCCTTATAAAAAATGACTTCTTCCCCGGCCGCAGCGGATAAACCGAATCGGGATAACTCTTCGTGGGTGGGATTATAAGCGATACGACATTCAGTACAAACTTTCCGCATTAATCTTTGAGCCAAAACCCCCACCAATGCCCCCGAAATCATAAATGGTTCGACGCCCATCTCATCTAAACGAGAAATCGCCCCCGCAGCATCATTGGTGTGGAGGGTTGTTAATACTAAGTGACCCGTCAGAGCTGCTTCAATCGAAGTCTTAGCTGTCTCAGAGTCTCTAGTTTCACCTACCAGAATTACATCAGGGTCTTGTCTTAAGAAAGCTCGCAAAATTGAGGAGAAGTCCATACCCTTTTCACGAATTACCTGTACCTGAGTAATACCGTCAAGAGAATATTCGATTGGGTCTTCAGCAGTACAAATATTAATATCAGGACTGTTTCTTTCCGCTAAGACTGAATAGAGACTAGTGGATTTACCAGAACCCGTAGGTCCCGTTACCAGGATCATCCCAAAGGGCTTTCTTGCCATGTCTCGGACTATTTCTAGGGTCTCCTCGTGAGAAATCAGCTTGTCTAGACCTAGTTGAGTTGCCGAGTTATCGAGAATTCGCAGTACGACCTTTTCCCCGTAGCGACTGGGCAGAGTATTAACCCGAAAATCCACCTTTCTGCCCTGGAACATCCGACGGATTTTGCCATCTTGGGGTAATCGTTTTTCCGCAATATCCAACTCCGCCATAATCTTAAAACGAGCAATGACAGCAGGGATAATCTTTTTCGGCATCCGATCAAAAGGCTGCTGCAACACACTATCTTTGCGATAACGGATTTTCAAGCCTTCTTCCTGGGGTTCGACATGAATGTCAGAAACACCATCTTGCAGAGCTTTAGCCAGAATTTTATTCACTAGAGTAATAATTGGTGCTGCTTGAGCTTCGTTGGCTGCACCGAGGTCATCAGCAAGTTCATCATCACCTTCTTCTAAATTGAAGTCAAAGTTATCTAACTCTAGAGAAACATCGACGTTAACCTCTTTTTTCTTGGCAGTTTCTTGTTTGACCTGCTCATCCAAAAACTGATCGATTAGCTGTTGATAATCGCTTTGAGTGATTACTTGTCGTTCAATACCAATGCCTTTAGGTCTGAGAATCCGATTGAGATCATCCTGAGCTTCCAGATTCTCTGGATCGACCATCGCCACAACTAAAATGGGATTGTCTCCCTCTTTCTTGTGTAGGGGAATAAGACGATAGCGACGACATAGATCTATCGGGATCAGGGAATTAATCAGTTCCCCCATCTGATGATTACTAAATTTTTCGGTTTCAATTTCAGGATCGGCAGATTCTACTCCAAAAAGGACTTTTAGCTCAAATAAATGATGTTTTTTATATTGACGCAGTAAATCTGGTGGTAACTGTTTACCCGTAGCCGATTCTAAGATGTCGATTAATGAATGCCCTGTTTTGCGGCTCTCCGCTAGAGCCTTTTGCATTTTATCGCCATCAATAAAACCCTTTTGTACCAGTTGATTACCAAAAGGTGACAGATTATTACGTACAGCGATCGCCCGATTTTTTTTAGAGGAAGAATAGGTCATAAAATTGAAAAATATCTCCTGACGATAGCTTAGTGTTCCCTAAAGTTGGAGTAAAATTTCTACTAACCAAAACTAACTATTCAAATTACTATTGAGTAGTTTGTGGTTTAAATACCAGAGCGACTCTTGAGCGAGAGAAAAATATCTTATGATGACTGTACTATAAAGTTTGGTTGGGCGATCGCCTTGAAGGGCGATCGTAAAGCTGTTCCCTTACTCCTTAACCAAGTGGTTTTAATCAGCTAAGAAAAAATTAAAACTGTCAATTTCTTAGCCGAATGCAATATCCTATATTTTGTACCCACAGAAACATTCCTATGACTGAAGAGCAGAAACAGCCTGAAAATCTTGTTGACAATCCTGAAGTTGAGGTAGACACTTCCTTAGCAGATCAAGATTCTGGACCAGAGGCGGAGGTAGAGCTAGAGGTACCTACGGATACAAATCTAGGAACTGATAGCCAGGCTACTGAACATGAGGAAATTTTTGCCGCCTTCCAGCAAGAAAATGCCAATCTTAAACAACTGTTAGACGACAAGAGTCAGCAGGCAGATTTAGCTAAGGCGCAATATGCTCGTTTAGCAGCAGACTTCGAGAATTTTCGTCGCCGAACTACCAAAGAAACCGAAAATTTGGCAGTGCAGGCCAAGAAAAATGTGATTATCGAACTATTACCAGTAATCGATAATTTTGAGCGAGCTAGAACCCAGTTAAAACCAGAGAGTGATGGGGAAAAAGCCATTCATTCCAGCTATCAGGGCGTATATAAAACCTTGGTGGATTGTCTTAAAAAGATGGGTGTTTCCGCCATGCGACCTGAAGGACAAGAATTTGATCCTAATTATCATGAAGCTATGTTGCGTGAAGCCACAAGCGAGTATCCAGAAGGTATTGTGATTGAGCAGCTAATGCGGGGTTATACCATTGGCGAGACAATTTTGCGTCATGCGATGGTTAAAGTTGCTGTTCCCCAAGAACCTGTGATAACTTCGGAACAGAAAACGACAGAAAACGAAGAAAATGATCAGTAAGTTAAGCACCTAGTTACAATCGACCATCAAGTTGGGAAATTTATTAGGGATTTATTTAACTCGGCATTGCCATATGCTGATGGACACCATGAACTTCTCTGTCAACATCTTTGTAATTTATAAATAAATGAAAGTTACTGCCTAAGCACTATGGCGAAAGTTATCGGTATTGATCTGGGAACTACCAACAGTTGCGTTGCTGTGCTTGAAGGGGGCAAGCCCCTAATTATTGCTAATTCAGAGGGGGCGAGGACAACTCCAAGTATGGTAGCCTTCGCCAAAGGCGACACTCGTTTAGTCGGTCAGTTGGCAAAACGGCAATCTGTGACCAACGCTCAAAATACAATTCATAGCATCAAACGCTTTATTGGTCGTCGTTGGGAGGACACAGAAGAAGAGCGATCGCGCACGCCCTATAAATGTATTCCAGGTCGAGATGATACTGTCGATGTGCAGATCAAAAATAGGAATTACACGCCCCAGGAAATTTCTGCCATGATTTTGCAAAAGTTAAAGGCAGATGCGGAAAGCTTTTTAGGGGAACCAGTGACAGATGTGGTAATTACAGTCCCTGCCTATTTTACTGATGCTCAAAGACAAGCGACCAAGGATGCCGGAACGATCGCAGGACTTGAGGTCTTACGGATTGTCAATGAACCTACTGCCGCAGCCTTAGCCTATGGCTTGGACAAACAAGATCGAGAAGAACATATTTTGGTCTTTGATTTGGGTGGTGGAACTTTTGACGTTTCCATCCTGCAACTGGGCAATGGTGTGTTTGAAGTTAAGTCTACTTCAGGCAATAATCATCTTGGTGGGGATGATTTTGATAACGTTGTCGTGCGCTGGATGATCAAAACTTTTTACGCCCAGGAAGAAATTGACCTCAGAACCGATAAGATGGCGCTGCAAAGGATGAGAGAAGCGGCCGAAAAAGCCAAGATTGAACTTTCCGCTACCCCCAGCACCTCCATTAACCTGCCTTTTATTACTGCGGATGAAACAGGGCCTAAACATATTGAAATGGAGCTAAGTCGGGCTAAATTTGAAGAGCTATCGAAGGATTTAATCCAGAAAACCTTAGACCCAGTTAGGCTGGCTTTAAAAGATGCGGATCTCGAACCACAGGAAATAGATCGCATTATTTTAGTGGGAGGTTCTACCCGTATTCCCGCAGTTCACGCGGCAATTACCACGATCTTTGATGGTAAGCAGATTGATCGCTCCGTTAACCCAGATGAAGCAGTGGCAGCAGGAGCAGCTATTCAAGCAGGAGTTTTGGGGGGAGAAGTCGAAGATGTATTGCTGTTAGATATTACTCCCTTATCCCTGGGGATTGAAACTTTGGGGGAGGTTTTTACGAAAATCATCGAAAAGAATACTACAGTTCCGACTAGCAAGTCTCAAATTTTTTCCACCGCTGCGGATGGTCAGACAACCGTGGAAATTCATGCTCTTCAAGGGGAAAGGGCGATGGCGAAGGACAATAAAAGCCTGGGTAAATTTCTGCTGACAGGGATTCCCGTTGCCCCTAGAGGTATGCCCCAAATTGAAGTTGCCTTTGAAATTGATGTGAATGGCATTTTACAGGTTTCGGCGCAGGACAAGGGTACTGGTAAACAGCAAGGTATTACCATTAGCAATACTGGAGGCTTAAGCTCTAGTGAAGTTGAGCGCATGCGTCAAGAAGCGGATAATTTTGCCGATCAAGACCGCCGTAATATTGAACTGGCTAAGTTAAAAAATCAAGCTGAGAATTTAATTTATAATTACGATTCAACTTTAGGGGAACAAGGGGAATTAATTCGCGATGAGTATAAAGCAAAAATTGCTCGAATTAAAGAAGAGTTTAATATAGCTTGTAATAATCCCCTCACTAGTATCAAAGATATTAGCGATATTTTAGAGAACCTCCGTCAGACCCTGCTGGAAATAGGCACGGATGTTTATCAACAAAAGAATTCTCAGGGTAATGATTCTTTTGTCTTCGACGACTTTGACGATAAAGATCTAGCAGGGGCTAAAACTGAAATGGATTTAGCTGGGGATAATAGCGTCAAAGCAGTTGTCAGTGTATCCAACAATGCCAAGGTTGAGGGTGGTGCCGATTTTGGTTTGGATGATTTTGACGATGATTTTGAATCAGTTGACTAAATTGAGGATGAACAAAATGAAAGGGTATGGTTTACTGAGGAGGGACAAATCTAAAATCGGTGATTCTTAGTAGTAACCGTACTATGTTTACTGGTTCTGATTTTGCTAAAGTACAATCTATAAACCATAGGAAAAAATTAAGATTTTATGGCAGAGGACTACTATCAAATCCTGGGCGTATCCCGCGATGTAGATAAAGATGAGCTAAAACGCGCCTATCGCCGACTGGCGCGCCAATATCATCCCGATGTCAACAAAGAAGCAGGAGCAGAAGAAAAGTTTAAAGAGATCAATCGTGCTTACGAAGTTCTTTCGGAACCTGAAACTCGCGGTAGATACGATCGCTTTGGGGAAGCAGGTGTAGGGGGCGCTGGAGGTGGCGCATCGGGATTTGATTACAACGATATGGGTGGTTTTGCCGATATCTTTGAAACTATTTTTAGTGGCTTTGGAGGAGGCGCTAGTACTAGTCAAGGACAACAGTCTCGTCGTCGCAACGGCCCCGTGAGAGGAGACGATCTAAGGTTAGACCTAAAGCTGGATTTTCGAGAAGCTGTTTTTGGTGGCGAAAAGCAAATCAAAATTCCTCACCTAGAATCTTGTCAAACCTGTAGTGGCACAGGGGCGAAAGCAGGTACAGGGGTGAAAACCTGTAGTGTCTGTAGTGGCAGTGGTCAAGTTCGTCGGGCGACGAGAACTCCCTTCGGTAGTTTTGCTCAGGTTTCCGCCTGCACTAACTGTAACGGCACAGGACAGGTGATTGAAGAGAAATGTGGCACTTGTCATGGCGCGGGTCGTCAACAAGAAACGAAGAATCTTAAAATTACTATTCCCCCAGGCGTGGATAATGGTACTCGCCTCAGAGTTTCTGGAGAGGGGGATGCTGGAGTTCGCAGCGGTACTCCAGGAGATTTATACGTTTATCTATTTGTGGAATCTGATCAGGAATTCACGCGCGAAGGTATTAATGTTAGATCAGAAATTTCCATTAGTTATCTCCAGGCAATTTTGGGCTGTAACCTTGAAGTCAACACCGTTGATGGTAAGGAAGGATTGGCTATTCCCTCAGGAATTCAACCTAATACAGTACTTACTCTCGAAAACAAAGGTGTCCCTAAACTTGGTAATCCTGTAAGTCGGGGGAATCATCTAATTACGGTCAAGATTAATATTCCCACTAAGGTTAATTCAGAAGAGAGAGAACTCTTAGAGAAGCTTGCTGCCGTCAGGGGTGAAACTGTAGGCAAAGGTACAAAAGAAGGTTTCTTGGGGGGTTTATTCCAGAAATGAATTTCGATTTTCACGGCGCGGATAATAAGATCTCAGAGCTTGCAGATGCTCATTTAGATTTGCGGGGTACTCCCTGTCCGATTAATTTTGTCAGAACAAAGTTGCGTTTAGGGCAAATGTCTCCAGGTTCCCTCTTAGAAGTCTGGCTTGACCCTGGTGAACCCATCGAACAAGTCCCTGATAGTCTCAAAATGGAAGGCTATCAGATTGAGGCATTGGAGGACAAACAGGACTTCTTTGCTTTATTAGTTCGTCGTCCTGTAACCTCGTGAGTGGTAATCAAAATTGTGTTGGTGAACTGCTAGATAGTTCTGCAAGCTTCAACTTAAGGGAGTTGTGGGGAACGGTGGTAGCAGTTCAAGCTAATTTCTATCAGGTTAAATTAGATCGCAACCAAGCAGCCCAGTTCCTGCTCTGTACTCGACGTAGCCTGCTGAAAAAAATTGGACAGAAGGTGATGGTGGGCGATCGCGTTTTAATTGAAGAACCTGATTGGCAAGATGGGAGAGGAGCGATCGCCAGAGTTGAACCCCGCTCGACTGAGCTACAGCGACCGCCTGTGGCAAATGCGGAGCTAATTTTGCTGGTTTTTGCCTTGGAAGAACCGACCCTAGATCCTTGGCAGCTTAGTCGCTTTTTGGTTAAGGCTGAGTCAACGGCTTTAAAACTTTGTTTGTGCCTCAATAAGTGCGATCTAATTACTCCCCAACAGCAGGAGCAGTGGCAACAACGCTTGTCAGCATGGGGGTATGATCCTAGCTATATCAGCGTGGCGCAAAGGATCGGTATTAATGAATTGTTATCCCGTTTAGAGGGCAAAATTACCGTTGTGGCGGGGCCTAGCGGTGTGGGCAAATCTAGCTTGATCGATGCTTTGATTCCCTCGATTAAACTGCGGGTAGGAGAAGTTTCGGGAAAACTGCAACGAGGTCGTCATACAACCCGCCACGTAGAGTTATTTGAACTGCCTGGAGGTGGATTACTGGCGGATAGTCCAGGATTTAATCAACCCGACATGGACTGTCTTCCCAGCAATTTAGCGCAATATTTTCCTGAAGCTAGAGCCAAACTACACCAGGGAAACTGTCAGTTTAGTAACTGTTCCCATCGGGATGAACCCAATTGTGTGGTGAGAGGAGACTGGGAGAGATATGAGTATTATCTGGATTTTTTGACTCAAGCGATCGCTCATCAAACCGCACTACATCAACAGCCAGACGAAGAATCGAACCTCAAGTTAAAAGTTAAGCGATCAGGCAAAAGTCAATATGAACCCAAGCTACAAACTAAAAAATATCGTCGTACCTCCCGCAACGTCAAACACCAGAATCTACAAGATATTTACGCCAAACAACTAGAGGAAGAAATCGAAGACCAACTGTAAAAACTTCACATACCTAGAGTTTCCCGTTGGTGGGGCTGTAGTAAATTGGCAAGATCTGGCCCTAGGGGAATAATGCCCCCTGGGTTTAACGGGAACAAATTACCGTAATAGTCTCGTTTGACGCTTTCGAGGTCGCAAGTTGTCGCTACTCCTGGTAATTGATATAAATCTCGTAGATAGCCGCTCAGATTTTGATAATCAGCGATACGGCGCAAGTTGCATTTGAATAGCCCATAGTAGACGATATCAAAACGAAACAGAGTAGTAAATAATCTGACATCCGCCAAGGTTGGGCGATCGCCACAAAGATAGCGCTTGGTGGCTAGGACTCGATCTATTTCATCTAGGGTCGCAAATAATTTCTGACTGGCAAGATCATAAGCCTGTTGAGATTGGGCAAAGCCACAGCGATAAACGCCATTATTAACTGTCTGGTATATTTTCTCGTTCCAGGAGTCGATGCTCTCTTTTTGGGCTACTGGATAAAGATCAAAATCGGGATGCAAGGCAAATTGATTAAACTCGGAGTTGAGGATTTCAATAATCTCAGCGCTTTCGTTGTTCACAATCGTTTTTGTCTCGTCATCCCATAAAATCGGTACGGTAGCACGCCCTTGATAGCCAGAGGAAGCTAGCTGATATAATTCAGGGACAGTCTGGCAATCTAATTCAGGCTGAGATAAAACCCAAATTCCCGCATCAGGGGAAGGGTAGACGATGGAAACGGCGATCGCTGATTCCAATCCTTTTAAAGCTCTAGTCACTAAAGTACGATGGGCCCAAGGACAACCCATACCGACATACAATCGGTAGCGATTAGCAGCGGGCTGATAAGGATTTTTTAGGTTTTCTGACTGAGTATTCAGATAATTTCTAAACTGACTTTCGGGGCGAAGATATTCCCCTGTCTGACTGCGCGGTGCCAACTGGGACATCATGATCTGCCACATAGTTGTCCAGACGAACTTGCCTGTTTTGACAACTAATTTACCTGGAAGAGATTTATTTGCCATAAGCGTTTTGAGGCTTAACGTGAATTAGCTTTCGTTTATTTGCCCTAAAGGACTCCTAAAGGATACCGCTTCGCATATAGCTGCGCGTCGCGTAGCTTATCCTTTAGGGAATTAGCTAGCTATAAGCTCTTGAAAATTTATGCAAGATTTCACTAAATTATTAATTTGGACGGTCGTTATAAACGCTTGGGAAACCACAGGGAAAACGGCCTTTAAAAAGCTTACAATCTTACAACTAATATTTACAAGCTTACATATGATACGTCTGATGTGAATTAAATTTCAGCAAGAAGTTACAGATTGGAATGTTTGAACATCAATTTCAAACTGTAGTTTCAATACTTTAGCAATTAAAAGTTTTAAATCAGGAGATACTTCAATTTGATCGCGAAACTCAGCAATTCAATGTTGAGGCTCATCAAATTCAGGTTAACGAAGAGAGAGTTTTCTCAACTGTTCTACTTGATTTCTATCCTTAATCGCATTAATTTCTAAGACCTGACGACGGGTTTGATATTGTGCCGCCAAGAATTTTTTAGGCGATCGCTTGAGCAACATGCTAATGGCTCCCCGCAAACTACGATAAGCTCTAGGTAAAGAATAGCCGAATTGTTGAGCGAGCAAGATTGCTCCTTGATCTGCTTGAGTGGCAGCTCGTAAATAACTTTCTCCCCGATTGTTTTGATACAATTGCCAGCCCGCTATTACGGTGAGTAGTAAATAGACAGCTAGAAGTAAGACGTGGTGTGAGGTTATTTCTAAGGTAGACATTCCTAATCCAGCGGTAAAGACAATCAACTGCCAACGATCAGAGGGAACCGAGTGTTGTTGAATCCTGGCTACTTCGTACCAGAAGAGGAGGTTTCGATAGTCTAAGTCGATTTCTTGCCAAGCATTCAAATCGATTTCAATTTGATGGCGTTTTTTAGCTAATTTTTTGGTCAGGATTAGCCTTGGTCTGTGTTCTGCTGAAGAGGCGATCGCAATTTGAGTTAATAAGTTATCAGGTAGTAGAGTTTCTAACCGATTTAATTCATTATTCATATTTACTGTTATTAATTACTGCCATTTATTAGAAGTTTATAATTTTAAAAACCAAAAATAAGCTTAGAATAATCCACCGTAAATCAAGAATAACTCTTACTTGATTTAGCTCGCAGTTAAATATGAAAACACTATGTTTACAGAGTATTGGAACAGATTTTGCTGCTAATTATATTAAGTCGTTAATAT